>NZ_JAUBTS010000024.1:0-100495 GCF_036705105.1 Microcoleus sp. B9-D4 | reverse complement strand
GGAGATTGAGGATAGGTTTGGACACTAACCTAGAGAAGTCACCTCCTCACTCACAACATGCGACATCGTGTCGCGCTTACCATGTCATCCGCGTAACGGACTGATTGATGTATTTCCTCAATCCCGTTGAGAGCGATATTGGCGAGTAAGGGACTAACCACGCCCCCTTGCGGGGTTCCTTGTTCGGGAAACTCTGGATTGACTCCCGATTTTAGACAGCGGAATATTCCGGTCTTGATGCCTTTTGGGGCGATGAGTCGTTCCATTATGCTGGTGTGGCTTATCCTGTCGAAGCATTTTTCGATATCGAGCTCGATAACCCGTTTTTCTATTCCCTTGCAGAAAGAGCGTAGATTGTTGAACAGAATTTTTTGTGCGTCGTGCGCCGACCTTCCTGTTCTAAATCCATAACTCGTGGCGTGGAAAGTTGCTTCATGTGCTGGCTCTAGCGTGTATTTCGCGAGGCATTGCCACGCTCTATCGGCGATAGTCGGTATCTTGAGGAGGCGGGTACTCCCATCCTTTTTAGGGATTGGTATTGAACGTAATTTCTGGTGTTTCCAGTTGTTACTTTTGGCTCTGAGTTCTTCACCCAGGGCAAACCTTTCCTCAAATGTGAGTGAGGCTTTTTTATCGATTCCCGCAGTTTTTTTGCCAGCATTTAGTTGAGTTACTTGACGTATCGCCAACATTCTTGCAGCCCGAGATTTCAGAATTAGCTTTTGAAGGGACTTCGCTTTCGGCTTGTCTCCAACCTGAATCGCTTTATACACGCGCTTTTGTAGGCGGAATAAATTACGGCGGAATTTCTTCCACGGTAACGTTTTCCAAGATTCACTAACATTGCTGTTGTGTCTAATCATGCTCTGCTCTGGTTTGTGTATTCTGAACACCTCAGACCAGTTACGGTCTGTCCTACCCGAACTAAGGGAGTTCCGCTGCTCGTCTAGCCTACTTTGGGGTTCGACTTCCCCTAGACCCTTAGTTCGTTTTTCTTCGTTCCCTCGGTTAGATTGATTGTTCCTTTAGGTGGAGCCACTTTAACTACTGGATTCCCTGGACTCTTGCCGATATTTGACGAACATTCGGCGGGAATAAATTCCAGTGGAGTCGGGATTAATGGTCTGTGTCCCGCTCTGAGTTAAGTTACTTTTCTAGGCTCTGTTTCACCGTTGGAATTCCCCGTTAACGCCAGTGTCACCTCACATTAGATGTCTGATTGCGTCCTGTTCCCAGCTTCACTCTCCAAGAATCGAGCTTGGTCGGTGTGGGCAGATAGGGAGTCATGCCTGAGTCTGGCAGAAGGGGCTTGCACCCTTATCAGACCGAGAGTTCAGCCTTGTGGCTGGAAACGCTATGTACGGACTGATTACCGTGATTCACGTTTCAACGAATCGCACTCCTCAAACTCCTCAAAGAAAGCTACCCCACACCTCAAGAATTGGTGCGCTACCGCACCGAATACCGCATCACCCAAGAGTTGAAAGAGGCGGGAGTCGTGCGAGTCTATGACTTGCAAAAATACCAAAACAGCCTCGTGATGTTTGTTGAGGACTTTGGCGGGGAATCCTTGACAATTTGGATGCAGCAGCGCTCGTTTACTCTGGAGGAATTTTTACAAATTGCGATCGCCACAACTGAAATTTTAGGGCAAATTCACAGCGCCAACATCATCCACAAAGATATTAATCCCTCAAATATTGTTTACAACCCGGAAACTAAACAACTAAAAATTATTGACTTTGGCATTTCCACTCAGCTAACGCGGGAAACGCCAACCCTGAAAAACCCCAACATTTTAGAAGGCACATTAGCCTATATTTCACCCGAACAAACGGGGAGAATGAATCGCACTCTCGATTACCGGACTGACTTTTACTCCCTCGGTGTCACCTTCTACGAATTGCTGACAGGAAAACTACCTTTCGAGACTGAAGATACTTTAGAACTTGTTCACTGCCACATTGCTAGACAGCCAGTTCCTCCGCACGAAATAGAGCCAGAAATTCCCCTAATTGTGTCTCAAATTGTCAGTAAACTGATGGCGAAGAACGCAGAAAACCGCTATCAAACAGCCGGGGGGCTAAAGCATGATTTAGAAATGTGTCTGCTTCAATTACAACAAACCGATAGCATAGAAGAATTTGACTTGGGCAGGCGAGATATTACAGACCGTTTCCTGATACCCGAAAAGTTATACGGCCGGGAAAGTGAAGTTGATAATCTATTAGCTGCCTTTGAACGGATTGCATCAAGACGATCCCCCCAACCCCCCTTAATAAATGGGGCTTCATGTGACTCCCCCCTTAGTAGGGGCGGTGCCCCCGTGCCCGCCCTGGGCGGGGGGGGATCGCATTTATCGGGCAGTGAAATGATGCTGGTGGCTGGCTTTTCTGGGATTGGTAAAACCGCAGTAGTGAACGAAGTCCATAAGCCGATCGCCAGACAGCGTGGCTATTTTATCAAAGGCAAATACGACCAATTTCAACGCAATATTCCCTTTAGTGCATTTGTGCAAGCATTTCGGGAATTGATGGGACAATTATTATCAGAAAGTGACGCTCAGTTACACAGATGGAAAACCCTGATTCTCACCGCAGTAGGCGAGAGTGGGCAAGTATTGATTGACGTAATTCCTGAATTAGAACGGATTATTGGCGCTCAAAGTCCTGCACTAGAACTGTCGGGGAGTGCCGCCCAAAATCGCTTTAATCTGCTGATGCAGAAATTCGTGCAAGTATTTACCCAAGCCGAACATCCCTTAGTGATGTTTTTAGACGATTTGCAGTGGGCAGATTCGGCATCCCTGAAGTTGCTACAACTGTTAATGCAGGATAGGGGGCATCTGTTAGTGTTAGGTGCTTATCGGGATAATGAGGTGTCACCGGCTCATCCGTTTATGTTGACGGTGGATGAGATTGTGAAGTCTGGGGCAGTGGTGAATACTATTACCCTGCAACCGTTGAGTTTAGCAGATCTCAATCAGTTGGTAGCAGATACACTGATTTGTAATTTATCCTTTGCCGGGCCATTGACAGAACTGGTTTATCAAAAAACCAAAGGTAATCCCTTTTTCTCTACTCAATTCCTCAAGTCGCTGTATGAAGATGGTCAAATTATCTTTGACTGGGATGTAGGGCATTGGCAGTGCGATATTGCTCAAGCTAGACTTACCCACGCCTCGGATGTGGTGGAGTTTATGGCGGCGCAATTGCAGAAATTGCCTGCCCAAACTCAGGATGTTCTCAAACTTGCCGCCTGCATTGGGGCGCAGTTTGATTTAGATACCTTGGCAATAGTCAGTGAAGAATTATCCGAACAAACGGCATCAGCATTGTGGAAAGCCTTACAAGAAGGACTCATTTTACAGATTACAGAAGGCTATAGCTTAATTCAAACAGACGTTCAATCCCTGAATCAGTCTGTTACTAACCCAATTTATAAGTTTCTGCACGATCGCGTTCAGCAAGCAGCTTATTCATTGATTCCCGACAACCAAAAACAAGCCACGCATCTCAAAATAGGACAGTTACTTCAGCAAAATTACTCAGAGATTGAAAGAGAGGAAAAACTCTTTGATGTTGTTGGGCATTTGAATCGAGGAATTGAGTTAATTAGCCAACCAAGCGATCGCCAAGCATTAGCTCAACTTAACTTGGCAGCCGGACAGAAAGCCAGAAATTCTACTGCCTACGCTGCTGCAACAGCCTATTTACAAACAGGGATTAAACTGTTGAGGGTCAACTGCTGGCAAAGTCAGTATGAGTTGACCCTGAATCTCTATATTGCTGCTACCGAAGTTGCCTATTTGAATGGCGACTTTGATGGTATGGAACAGATAGCAGCAATGGTGTTGCAAGAAGCCCAGACGATTTTAGATAAAGTTAAAATTTATGAAATTCAAATCGCTACTCACACAGCCCAGAGTCAAATGTTGGAGGCGATCGCAGTAGCAAGCGATGCACTCTTGCAATTGGGAGTTGAACTCCCGACTGAACCGGATGAAGCCTTGATTGGTAAAGCACTCCAAGCCATTGCGGGCCAACTCCAAGACAGAAAAATTGAGGAACTGGTCGATCTGCCCGTGATGACAAATCCACAGACTCAGGCAGCCATCCAACTGTTAGGAATGTTGTTTCCAACCATTTTCCTGGGAATGCCCGGTTTGCTGCCCCTGCTTAGCTCCACGATGGTGAGTTTATCGCTCTCCTTTGGGAATGCACCGGCATCGACGGTAGGTTATGCGATTCACGGAATGGTGTTGTGTGCCTTTTTAAAAGAGGTGGAAACAGGCTATGGCTTTGGGAAATTGGCACTGAACTTGGCGGATCGGTTCAATGTGCCCGAATTCAAGTCTATAATTCTCTTTTTGTTTGTTGGCTGGATTCAGCATCATCAAGAATCTGTGAGGGCAATGATACCGACGCTGAAAGATGGCTTTGCGGCTGGCATGGAAACTGGCGACTTTCTATACGCAGGCTACAGCATAAATATTTACTTTGACTCTAACTTTTTTGGTGGAATAGAACTAGATACTGTGGAATCAGAACTAGCAAGTTATAGTGCTGCATTGGCTCAGGTTAAGCAATATTCTGCTCTGGTTTATTTAGATATGAAGCAGCAGATGGTGTTGAACTTGAGGGAAGCCCGTATTCTGTCGGATTGCTTAATCGGAACTGCCTACGATGAAAGGGTGATGATTCCTAAGCACCATCAGGATAATGAATTAACGGCGATCGCTATGGCTTACATCTGTAAACTGTTGCTTGCTTACTGCTATGGCAATTACACGGCTGCCCTAGCTCACATTGCCCAAGCAAAACAGTATTTAATGGCAGTATCGGGATTAGTTTTTGTTCCCGCTTTCCATTTTTATGCAGCTCTGACGCACTTGGCACTCTTCCCCATACAGCCAGAAACCGAGCAAGCTGAAATTCTCACCCTGGTGGAAACCCATCAAACCACTCTGCACCAATGGGCGCAAAATGCTCCGATGAATTATCTGCATAAATGGTATTTAGTTGAGGCCCAACGGCAACGGGTGTTGGGTAATAAAGCTGAGGCGATTGAAATGTACGATCGCGCCATCTCCCTCGCTAAAGAAAATCTATTTCTCAACGAAGAAGCCCTTGCCAACGAACTCGCAGCCAAATTTTACCTAGAATGGGGTAAAGAAAAATTTGCCCAACTCTACATGATTGAGGCGTATTATTGTTATATCCAATGGGGAGCTACTGCTAAGGTAAAAGATTTAGAAAGGCGATATCCCCAGTTATTAAAACCTCTTCAACCGGGTATAAAAAACACTAAATCTAGCGCAAAAGTGACGATCAGTGGTTGGGCTACTAACTTAGATATAACCACAGCAATGAAAGCAACAATCGCAATTTCTGGCTAAATCTTGCTGGATAAGTTAATGTCTAAATTGATGAAAATTTTGATTGAGAATGCGGGGGCGCAAAGAGGATATCTCCTTTTATCAAACCAGGAAAAGCTATTAATTGAAGCTGAAGGATCCATAAACTCTGAACAAGTCACCGTGTTGCAGTCAATCCCCGTTGAAACCTGTCAAGAGCTTTCCTCCGCAATTGTCAACTATGTGGCTCGCACTCAAGAAAGCGTGGTACTAGATGATGCTGTCCGAGAAGGACAATTTACCAACGACCCCTACATCCGAAAAAATCAGCCCAAATCAATTTTATGTGTGCCACTGATTAATCAATCTCAAATCATTAGTATTGTTTACCTAGAAAACAATCTGACAGCGGGAGCTTTTACCCCTGAAAGAGTGGAAATATTAAAAGTGTTATCTGGACAGGCGGCGATCTCGATCCAAAATTCTAAGCTTTATACAGAAGTACGCGAAAGTGAGAACAGACTCGCTCAATTTTTAGAAGCAATTCCAGTGGGGGTGTCAGTGCTGGATGCTTCTGGCAAACCTTACTATAGTAATCGCGTTGCTATTCAATTATTAGGTAAAGGAGTTATTCCTCAAGTTACCAGCGAGCAAATACCAGACGTTTATCAAATCTATCAAGCTGGAACCGAGCAGGAATATCCCTTTGCTGACTTGCCGATTGTGCGAGCGTTGAGGGGCGAAAGTGCCACCGCTGACGATATGGAAATTCACCAAGGCGACAAGATTATTCCGATCGAGGGTTGGGGTACTCCCATCTATGATGAAAAGGACAACATTGCTTATGCAATTGTAGCCTTTCAAGATATCACGGAGCGTAAAAAAGCCGAAACAGAGCGAATCAGATTTACCGCTGAACTGTTTCTACTCAACCAAGCTTACGAGCGCTTCGTTCCCAATCAGTTCCTCCAGTTTTTAGATAAATCAAGCATTATTGATGTGGAATTGGGCGACCAAGTGCAGTTAGAAATGTCGGTGTTGTTTTCCGACATTCGCGACTTCACCACGCTTTCGGAAACTATGACGCCGAAGGATAATTTCCGATTTATTAATTCCTATCTTTCTCGCATGGAACCCGTTATTAATGAAAATAACGGGTTTATTGATAAATATATTGGCGATGCGATTATGGCGCTGTTTAGCGGCGAGGCGAATAATGCGGTGAAAGCCGGAATTGCTATGCTGCACTGTCTGGTTGAATACAATGAAAATCGCGCTAATTTTGGCTGTGCGCCGATTCAGATTGGGATTGGCATCAATACTGGAACTTTGATGCTGGGAACGGTGGGCGGTCAAAATCGCATGGACGGGACGGTAATCAGCGATGCGGTGAATTTAGCTTCTCGCGTGGAAAGTTTGACGAAAAATTATGGGGTGTCGCTATTAATCACCCAGGAAACTTACTCGCGTTTACAAAATCCCTCCCAGTACGCAATCCGCACCCTCGATACGGTAAAAGTCAAGGGAAAATCTGAATCAGTAACAGTTTATGAGGTATTTGATGCTGATCCGCCACAAATTAAAGAGGGCAAGTTAGCTACGCTGCAATTGTTTGCCGAAGCTTTGGAAATTTACTCGGAAGGGAAGTTAGCTAAAGCGGGGCGGCTGTTTGCCGAGTGTTGGCGTCAGAATCAGGGCGATGCCGTCGCTAAAATTTATTGGGAACGCTGTCAGTCTACTTTAAGAAATCGCACAAAAATCAAAGACAGGCCACACAATTTACATTAATCATAAAAGTCCCAAACTCGATCGCTACATTGTTGGAGGGGGAGCTCATTTTCATTTTTCTGACTTGGCGGTCAACAATACTTTGCGGCAAGTCAAATTCATTGACCATGCACAGGGTAATCGCCCCACCGGGATATTGCTGAGCAGAATTGTCTGCGGCTGTTCTTGAGCCTGGAAATTGACGGATTTCACGAGTGGTATTGGGGCGACGGTTGGGTGCAGTCTCGGTTGGAGGGAGTGTCGTTGCTAGCGCTGAATTTGGAGCAAACCGCTAGTTTACTGCGACTGCGGGAGTTTTTGGCGGGTAAGCATAAAGGCTCAGAGTGATGTGAAGCCCGATCGCACTTATTTTCTCTCAAAGTCTCATTCTTCACGTTTACCAATTTTGCCTGTTAATGTGTAGTGCATCGCCTTAAATTTTACCCCCTTTTTACTCCCTAAATCTTTCAATTTCCTTAACTAACTCGATGCTAAATTTCCTCAAACTATTGACCTAACTTTGGCAACATATATATTAACACTTCGTAAATAGCTAGGTCGGCAGGAATACAAATATCGACCAAAATAATTATATCTGAAGATAGACGAATCCTAAATTAAACACAGCTAGCCTATATAACTAGCATCAAATAAACTACTTAAAAATTGATTGATATAAGTAATTTTTAAGTAGAGCTTAAGATAAAAAAAAGGAAATTTATGGTATTGAGTATTATTGTTCACGGTGGAGCAAAAACCATCACAGAAGAGAAGGTTGCAGCCAACAATGCAGGTTGTACCGCAGCAGCAGAAGCTGGTTGGGCCGTGCTGGCAAGTGGGGGTACAGCGGCAGAAGCAGTTGAGGCAGCTATCCGGGTTCTGGAAGCTGACCAGACATTTAACGCAGGCTTTGGATCGGTTCTCAACAACCAGGGAGAGGTAGAGCTAGACGCAGCGATCATGGAAGGCGGTTCATTAGCTTGGGGAGCCCTCGCAAATGTTCAAGGCGTGCGCCATCCCATCTCTGTGGCGCGAAAGATTATGGATAAAAAACCCATGTTCTTAGTAGCGGATCACGCAGAAAAGTTTGCTGCAGAAAGTGGAGCCGAGATGTGTACAAAAGAAGACTTAATCGCAGATGAGCAACAGGAAGAGTGGGAGGAGGAAAAAGAAGTTATTGACCGCCCCAATACCGTTGGTTGTGTAGCTTTGGATAGTAGTGGCATCTTAGTTGCCGGTACCTCAACAGGCGGCACTATGAATAAGCCCGCCGGTCGGGTCGGCGACAGCGCCATTATTGGCTCAGGCTTATTTGCTGAAAATGAACAGGGCGGTTGCTCGACCACAGGCGATGGCGAGTCCATTATGCCAGTAGTTCTAGCTAAGAGGGCGATCGACTTTCTCGCCTCCGGCAAGCACCCAGACGAAGCAGCGAAGATGGCAATTGAGACTCTGGCATCTAAGGTGGCAGGAGAAGCTGGGTGTATCCTCATAGACCCTCAAGGGCGGGTTGGCTGGGCGCATAATTCAACGGACATGGCTTGTGCTTATAGAACCGAAGAAATGGACAAGGTGGCTGTGTTCACTAAGAAAAAACAACTCGTCCATCACTGAAATTATTGAGGCTGCATTCTCTCTAGTTGGAGAGAGTTAAAATGCCGCAACTAATATCTTGTTTCCTAGGTATTAAGTAGCTGGACATCAATAAACATTTTTTCAATTTGTAGGGCGGGCATTGCCCACCCTACTTTTAATTATGTCAAGCTACTTAGTGGCAGAGAAAACAATTCAATTCAAACTCGACTTGGACGTTTCTATGAACTCAACATACGACTTTCCTTACTTTCAAGGCAATTCTCTTTCCGATTTATTTGCTCCAGACATCACAGATGCACGTTATGCGTTCATCCTAAATTACCCTGCAACTGCCAGTTGGGCTGCTTACCCCAACAGGGAAAAATACTTTATTCAAGACGGTAGCAGTGAAGCCACTAAAACTTCTTTCGACAAGATTGGTCAGAAGGAACCTTGGAAAAATCTGGCTGTGTTAGGCGATGCCATCCCAGGGATTGTAATTAATGAGCCGCCGAACTCGCTGATTGACTATTGGCGGGAGCATTTGGGCTTCAGCAACAGCAGTATGGAGATGATAGACTGCTCAACTTATCTCGAAGATCTCAGCATAAGCGATCGCTTTGACAAACTCCTCACTCTATTTCCCTTCGACAATCTCAAACCCGAAAAACACGCCGTTCATCCCGACATCCACTACCACTTGCTCAGCAAAGCAACGCTAGCAGAATTAGGCGTGCAATGTCCGAAATACGAAACCTACAATCTGCACGAAGTCAATCTCGAAAGCATTCAGTTACCAGAGCAATTCCCCTACTTGATTAAAACATCTCACGGACTTTCTGGAGAAGGCACTTATATTATCAAAAGCGCCAGCGATCTGAACTACTGCTTGCAGGAAGTGAGGAAATATCTCGATATTAAGTTGCTGGATACGATTATTGTCTCGGAATTCGTCAAGAATGAAGTCCAGAACTATTGCGTGCAGTTCTATGTAAGCAAAACGGGAAACATCACGCTTATCGGCACTACCAGCCAACTTGTCACTCCAGAGGGCAACTATTTAGGGGGACTGATTCACTACCGCGAAACCGACATGAGTAGGTTTTTTGAGATGATTGCCGCTATTGGTAAATATGCTCACCAACAGGGTTATTTCGGCGTTATTGGCTTCGACGTGCTGGAAGACTCACAGGGACAGTTGTATGCTATTGATGCCAATTTCCGAGTTAATGGCTCGACTCCGCTTTGCTTACAGCGCCATACCTTACTGGGGCGGGGAAAGGAGGTGGCTAAATATTCCAGTGACTGCCGAATGGATGGGACTTTGGAATCCATTCTTGTCACTCTGAAACCAGAACTCGATCGCAAGGACTTGATAATTTTGTCAGCTTTAGAGAAGGTTAAATACGGGAAAATCTACACAGAAATTTACGGGATAGTTGCGGGTGAGGATATGAAGGAAATGCACCACATCGAGCAGAATTTGCACAGTAAGGGATTGCAGCAAGTTGGTTGATATCTACTCTACCGATTGCAGCGGTTATGGGGTTTTCCCCCTCATCTCGCGCCCAGGGTTCGGTGATATCGGGAAACGGGCCATCAAAAATCAAAATAGAAGGTTCCACAGCTTTGAAGTGACCGAAAGCATCCAGGATACAAGCCCCCGGATTCATCCGTGGAGAAATAAAAAACCTGTAAGCTGTTCTGCATTTAAATTGTATGTCAAAAAATAATCAAACTATTGTGGGGAGTAGGGGTTGGGCGTCCCGCCCGCCCTGAACCTACAATTTAAATGCGCGACACCTTATCCGATAAACTTGCCCCCGAATTTATCCGTGGGGTCCATGCTTCAATCTAAAATCTAAAATCTAAAATCTAAAATCGATTGACCCGATTCATGGGGTTCGGCAACATAATGCCACAGTTCGCGAATATCCTCAACTAAATAACACTTTGATTTAGGGGAATTTCGATCCAAAACTCTGTTCTTTCTCCGGGTTCTGATGTACACCACAGTTTCCCTTTATGCTTTTGGATCACAATTTGATAACTAATAGACATCCCCATTCCCGTACCTTTTCCTACCGGTTTGGTGGTAAAAAATGGGTCAAATAGCCGTTTTTTGACTTCCTCTGTGATGCCACACCCATTATCAGCAATACAAATTCTGACCAATTCTGAGTTATACAGACTCGTACTAATCCGAATTGTCTTTTTCTCCACCCGATGCTCATCTAAAGCATCCAGAGCATTTGTCAGAATATTCATAAATACCTGGTTAAGCTGTCCTGCATAACATTCGATCTGCGGCAGATTACCGTACTCTTTGATCACTTCAATCTCTGGATGTGTGTGTCTGGGCTTGAGACGATTTTGCAGAATCATCAGGGTGCTTTCAATGCCTTCATGGATATCGACAGCTTTGAAATCTGCTTCGTCCAATCGAGAAAAATTCCGTAGAGATTTAACAATATCGCGGATACGTTCAGAACCTACTTTCATAGACTTGAGCAGTTTTGATAAGTCTTCGCTCAAAAATTCGATCTCAATATCTTCCGACTTGGCTTGAATCTCCGATACCGGCTGGGGATAATACTTTTGATAAAGCTGTAGTAGCTCTAGTAAATCTTGGGTATATTGGCTAAGATGAGATAAATTACCGTGAATAAAATTCGCGGGATTATTCACTTCATGGGCAATCCCGGCTACCAGTTGCCCCAGAGATGACATTTTCTCACTTTGGATGAGTTGGGCTTGAGTCTCCCGTAGTTCTTGAGTGCGTTCTTCTACTTTTTGTTCAAGGGTGTGGTAAGAGTTCTTTAATTCGTGACTCATTTGATTAAAAGATACTGATAAAGTTACCAATTCCTCTACGAGAGTGTCGGGCACATTTTGCTCGAAATTTCCACTGGCGATCGCCTGACTGGCTTGACTCAATCGCCGAATAGGTTTAGCTATCCATTGTGAAGTGATAATTGCTAATCCTGTTGCGATTACCAGTGATAATAGACACAGGATAATCGTCGTAGTTCTATTATAATTTATTTGCTCCATAAAATCAGATTCAGGCACGACGACTACAATTAGCCAATCGATGCCTCTACCATCATTCAGCGGTAGCAACTGAACAAACTGCCGCTCACTTTTGAGGGTAAATTCTAACTGTTCTGATTTATGAATTTGGTCAAAGTTACCAAAATATTTCTGCAAGTATTTAGCTGTCTCCCGCACAAAGGGTTCGCTACTTTCCACAGCGTAAATCATCTTCTGAGCTTTACCTTGTCCTTTGATTAGTGGCTCTTTTGTGGAACTAGAAATCATTGAACCCGATCGCTCCATCACAAAAGCCTTACCTGTTTTACCAATAGACAAACTTCCCAGAAATTCCCTTAAATTTTCTGAGAGGACAACAAGAGTGGCACAGACACCCACAAGTTTACCTTCTGGGTCATAGACAGGTTCGCTGGCAGTAATTGCAGGCTTACCATTGTTGACAATATTCACAAAAATATTGCTCCAAGTAGGTCTCCCTGCTTTCACAGCAGAAAGATACCAGGGGCGTTGGCGAGGATCGTAAGAAGAGTTTACCTGTTCTAGGAATTTTCGCCGATCGCCCCAATTATCCATTTCATAAAAATAAAAATGATAGTTTGTTTCTTGATTACTCGCAGTCATCGCGATTTTTGACTCTCGACGAGTCGCACCCAGATAATATCCTTGAGCATCGCCACAATAGGATGAAAAAACAAAAGGGGAAATTTGCACTTGGGTTAAAAATTGCTTAGCGTTGCGGCCATTCACCATGTCCATGTGGCCCTGTGCAAAAGCGACTGAATTCACACGATTGATATCATGAGGTTTGTTGATATATTGCTTGAGTTCTCCTTCAATGCGTGCTATTAGTTCCTGACGAAGTTGAGCCGCCACATCGTTAACCGCTTTTTGTCCATTGCGTAAGGAAAGCCAACCTGTTAAGCTCACTGCTGTAAAGATTTGTAGAACAAATGGAACAACAAGAACACCGCGCAGAGGAATTTTTAGGCACTTCGCAGTTGGAGGCATAGATGATAATGCTTAGCCATTGGTTCTTTGTCTATCATAATATCAATTCATCAAATGAGCCTGAAGCGGAGCTATCCCGATCGTGAATCGCCCTTTTTGTAGCCCCGTTACTCTGCGGTTAAAAGCGATCGCTTACTGGAAGTTTTTTATTTGTCCGTTGGTCGGTAAATTGACAAAATAGCATATATTTGATACAGCGTTAATTTTTACATTCTACTAACAAATGATCTTATACAAAATCCGGGTTGCTCATCCCCTTTATCCTATGGTATGGTGCGTCGATCGATCGCTTTCTGGGCAGCAAGAATTGTTCGTGGCGACGCACCCTACTTTTACTAAACATCAAGGGGGTACGATACCCGGATTTGGTATTAATAGCTATCTTGGTTGATGTAAATGCAATAGTTGATCGCATTTACCAGCCTACTTACTTCGCCCGCACCACCAACACCGAACAAGGAGCCTCAGCCACAACATCCGCACTCACCGAACCCTCCAAAATCCGCTTTAAACCAGTCAAACCCCGACAGCCGATCGCAATTAAATCCGCCTTATAGATATGAGCTAAACGCACAATTTCTTCTGCAGGTTGTCCCGAAACAATCTCCAATTCGCTCTGGCAAGGCAACTTTTCCTGATAAGATTGCAGCAACTTCTCTACCTCTCGGTAAGCAATCTCATCTCCTTGAGCGTGAGGTCGATCGACAACCGCGTCAAAATCCGACCTACCAGAACTGACAACATGAACTAGAATCACCTTTGCCGTCGGTTCTAGCTGAAATTGTCCTACAACTTGCAATACCTGAGTCGCTAACTCTGAATTGTCGATCGCTACCAAAACAGTATTCAATACCATGCACCTTTAAATTTCAGATATTTAGACTTTAAATTTTTCGTTGATTGTCGCCTACTTTCGACAATTTCGCGCTTCCCACCAACATCATTATTACCTACCCAGAAACCCGGTTTCTTAACATAATTGCGTCATTTAAGCAAGATTCTTGAAGAAACCGGGTTTCTTAAACCCGCAGTGCGTAAGTAAGTAGGTGCAAATAAACTGGGCCGCTTGTCACAGAATGTAAAGCTACCATAATCGCAAGAGAATTGCTTCCTTTCACTGCATTTCACTCGCTTTTGACTACCTATGTATTTTGCCGATCGCCCATCTCAAATTTACCATCTAAAACTCACCCTTTCCCTCATTTTCAGTCCGCAGCCGCACCGAATCAGCGTGAGAAGGAAGCCCCTCTGCTTCGGCCAATACATTAATCGCCCTACTCACCTTCTTAAGTGCAGCCGGCGAATATTGAATCAAACTCGAATGCTTCATAAAAGTTTCGACACCCAGCGGCGACGCATAGCGCGGAGCCCCAGAAGTCGGCAAAGTGTGATTCGGGCCTGCCAAATAATCACCTACAGCTTCCGGCGTCGAGCAGCCCAAGAAAATCGCCCCAGCGTGGCGAATTTGGTCGAGCAAAGCCCAAGGATCTGCAACTTGCAATTCCAAGTGTTCGGGCGCAAACTCGTTAGAGAGTTCCGCCGCCGCTTTGAGCGAGTCAACTACCACGACTAAACCATAGTTGGCGATCGCCTTTTCTGTTAAAGTTCGGCGCGGGTGATTTGCCAACTGTCTGTCTACCTCAGCTACCACCTTCCTAGCCAGCACCGAATCCGCCGTCAGCAGAATTGCCGACGCCATCGAATCGTGCTCAGCTTGAGCCAACATATCCGCAGCCACGTGTACAGGATTCGCCGAACCATCCGCAATAATCAGCACTTCCGACGGGCCAGCCAGAGAATCGATCCCCACAGTCCCGTAAACCAGTTTTTTAGCGAGGGTGACGTAAATATTCCCCGGCCCAGTAATTAAATCCACCTTCGGAATAGTTTCCGTACCGTAAGCCAAAGCCGCGATCGCCTGCGCCCCGCCTACCCGATAAATCTCATCAACTCCCGCTTCCTGAGCCGCTACCAGCACCGCAGGATTCATTTTCTTCTCCTGTCCGGGGGGAGTACACATCACCAGTCTCGGCACCTTGGCGACCTTCGCAGGAACCGCATTCATGATCACCGAGCTTGGATAGGAAGCCTGGCCGCCAGGAATGTAGATTCCCGCTCGATCGACCGGCGTGTAGCGCTTGCCCAAAACAATCTCGTCATCGCCAAACTGCACCCAAGACTTGGGTACGCGCTGTCGGTGAAACGCCTCTACCTGTTTGCAAGCCAGCCGGATTGCATTTAATAATTCTTTCGACACCTGTTGGTAAGCAGCATCCAATTCGGCGCCACTCACCCGTAAATCTTCCACATTTAGGGTCATGCGGTCAAATTCAGCAGTGTAGTGCAGCACAGCCTGATCGCCTCTGCGCCTTACAGCTTGCAGCACCTCCCGCACGGTGGCTTCTTTGTGAACGACAAGTTCGTCATGGGTGCGATCGCAGATCCGTCGCAGTTCAGCTTGTGCCTCAACCCACTGAGTAATGATTCGCAGCATGGAGATTAGGAATGCCGTCTATAACTTCACTAACATTTGCTTGACAATTGGGGATTTTTGTGGCGATCTCCTAGAGAAGTAGGCCACCACCAGTCCACAAGCTTAAACCGCGAGAGTCGCGGCATTTTCCAAGGCTTCAGTGCAGCATTTAAATCTCTGTCGAGGATTTTGCAACACTGAGGACAAGTCACGACCTTCTCTCTTGAATTGCCCGCCAGAGAACCGGTTGCGGAGGGAGAGGGTGGGAACGCAGAGGGGGAGAGTGTCCGACCCCGATAATATCCGAGAGGGAGAGTGTTCGATCGGGAGAATTTTGATTCTGCCTTCTACCTTCTACCTTCTGATCCGGCTGTCTTCTACCTTCTACCTTCTACCTTCAGCTTTTTACCTTCTACCTTCGGTAAGTGCTTCTTGCCGAAGCCCAAATAACCCGTATTCTTTGTTATAGCTTAACTTGGATTTTTCAGAGAATTGGATTTTAAGCAAAATAGGTGCTATATTAGTTTTTCCCACACCTGATAAATTTTTTATAAAAAAACGCCAAATTATTGTATACTTGAAAATTGCGCGCAAGAAACCGTGACTTTAACTCGTGACGGTGGAAACACCGCAAAACGCCTCCTTAACATCCGTGTCATACCTTTGGGTATTGTCAGGGGTAAATAACAGGCAGTTAAATGAGTCAATAAAAAATTATTGCGCGGGCGTCGCCAAAAAGTAGCCACAGACTCAGCTCAATCTGAGCCAATGGAGAGTGGCTGTCTCACTCCGCCATTAAAAATCAAGCTTTTTGCGGATCGATCCCGAAAAGGTTGTCCTTCAAAATCCCCGTGTCTTGGGACTCTCTTGAGACTAGGGTGTATCAATGAATACCTACTTCCAGCAACTGAACTATGGCAAATATTAAGTCCGCCGTCAAACGAGTCAAAATCGCCGAACGTAACCGCTTGTACAACAAATCTTACAAGTCAGCGGTCAAAACTTTGATGAAGAAGTATTTCGCTGCCGTAGACAAGTACGCAGCAGCTCCGAGCCCGGAATTAATGCAAGAAGTCCAGCAGCGAATGTCTGAGGCATACAGCAAAATTGACAAAGCTGTCAAAAAAGGTGTACTCCACCGCAACAACGGCGCTCGCAAAAAGTCCCGCTTGGCAAGAACCCTCAAGCCACACGAAACATCCTCGGTAGCGTCTTAAGGAAGCAGAAAGTTCGGCAACGAAGCAGTGTACAAGATTGAAGGGATGGATGTTGAGGGAAGAAGTCAATCGATTTTCGATTTTCGATTTTCGATTTTCGATTTTCGATTGAAGCATTGACCCCACGGATAAATACGTTCGGCAAGTTTCATCGGATACAGGTTTTTTATTTCTGGACGGATGAATCACGTGGCGGGTATCCTGGATGCTTGATTGTCAAGCGTGAAGCAGGAAGAAGGAAGAAAGAAGACGGAAGATTTTTCCCGCACACTCTCTGCCACTCCCACTCCCAGACTCTCTCACTCCCCCCTCGCCCTATCCCACCAAGACTCTCCCGTATCACCTCTAATCTGCTTCCCCCATGCAGCTCATCGACACTCACGTTCATATCAACTTTGAGACCTACAAATCTGAGTTAGAAGCCATTCGAGAACGCTGGCGCGAAGCTGGTGTAGTTCGGCTGGTTCATTCTTGTGTAGAGCCAGAAGAGTTTGCCGGCATTCAAGCAATCGCCAACCAGTTTGCAGAAGTGTCTTTTGCGGTTGGACTCCACCCCCTAGATGCCGACAAGTGGAAAGACGAGACTGCAAGCCAGATTAGGGAATTAGCAAGTTCGGACTCTAGGGTAGTGGCGATCGGCGAAACCGGACTGGACTTTTATAAAGCTGACGATCGAGAACACCAGTTTAAAGTGTTTGAGGCACAGCTTGAAATCGCCCAGGAACTTGACAAACCAGTCATTATCCACTGTCGCGACGCCGCCGCCCCAATGGCCGAAATGCTGAGGAACTTTTGGCAAACACGCGGGCCTGTGCGCGGGGTAATGCACTGCTGGGGAGGCACACCCGAAGAAACCCAGTGGTTTTTAGACCTAGGTTTCTACATTAGTTTTAGCGGAACAGTCACCTTTAAAAAAGCCTTGCAAATACAAGAATCAGCTTGTATGGTAAATAGCGATCGCATCCTAGTCGAGACAGATTGCCCTTTTCTCGCCCCCGTACCCCAGCGGGGAAAACGCAACGAACCAGCCTACGTCTACTACGTAGCCGAGCAAGTTGCTAAATTGAGAGGAGTTTCTCTCTTAACTCTGTCCCAGCAGACAACCGAAAATGCCTGTCAGCTATTCGGCTTTTCTGTTTAGTTATAGCAGAGCACAGAAACGAGGAAAACAGGTTGATTTAGGAGCCAGCGATCGGGACAATCCCATTTCTATCCTGCTAAAAAAACCGGATTCATCCTTTATTGGAGATTCTTTTGGCGTTGCCTGTTGCGATCGGATTTGCGTCCTATAATAAAAAGAACTGAGCGATCGGGCGTTGGCTTAGTATCCGCGACTGCGATGTCGCCCAGGAACTACCAACACAACGCGAGTACGCTAAACTTCGGGATAGGTCAAAACTTCAGGCAATACCTCAAACTTACACACTCAAACTTACACATCAGAAGAAACTTGGAACCTCAGCAATTTGGCAATAGCTGTCAAGTCAATTTTAGGAGTCAAAAGTGTAGGGAATTCACCCTGAGATACCACGATATCAGAGCTAAAAGCATCTCGATCGAAACTAAAATCCGCACAAAAATACTGCGAGCCACAAGCAATAATAACCGTTGCAGCAGTTGGCAGGCGATCGAAAACATCATATAAATTCTCTCACACAATCCATCAAAAAAACGCAACAAGGTAAAAAAGCCCAGCCTTGGCGCCATGTAAAAAGCTAGAGCCACTGCGGAAAAAGGACCCCCATGACCACTAAAGATTACACAGAATTCGCCTTTACCTTGCCCGATTTGATAGAAATCCAGCGGGCAAGTTTTCGCTGGTTCCTAGAAGCCGGGCTGATCGAAGAACTCGACAGCTTCTCCCCGATTACAGACTACACGGGCAAGCTGGAACTCCACTTCATGGGCAAAGACTTCAAACTCAAGCGCCCAAAATACGATGTGGACGAAGCCAAGCGCAGGGACAGCACCTACTCGGTGCAAATGTACGTCCCCACCCGCCTGATTAACAAAGAAACAGGGGAAATCAAAGAACAAGAAGTCTTCATCGGCGACTTGCCCTTGATGACCGAGCGCGGCACTTTCATTATCAACGGCGCCGAACGGGTAATTGTCAACCAAATCGTGCGATCGCCAGGCGTCTACTACAAATCAGAAACCGACAAAAACGGTCGCCGTTCCTATAACGCCAGTCTGATCCCCAACCGCGGCGCTTGGCTGAAATTTGAAACAGACAAAAACGATTTAGTCTGGGTCAGAATCGACAAAACCCGGAAACTATCGGCTCAGGTGCTGCTCAAAGCCCTCGGACTCACAGACGGCGAAATCTACGACTCACTCCGCCACCCGGAATACTTCCAAAAGACGATCGAGAAAGAAGGACAATTCGGCGAAGAAGAAGCTTTGATGGAGCTCTATCGCAAACTACGTCCCGGTGAACCCCCCACCGTGGCGGGGGGCGAACAGCTCCTCAACTCGCGCTTTTTCGACCCCAAACGCTACGATTTGGGCCGAGTCGGCCGGTACAAACTAAACAAAAAATTGCGCTTGACAGTCCCCGATACCACGCGGGTGCTGACATCGCAAGATATCTTGACCGCGATCGACTACTTAATTAACCTCGAATTCGACATCGGCTCCACCGACGACATCGACCACTTAGGCAACCGTCGCGTCCGCAGTGTCGGAGAACTGCTGCAAAACCAAGTCCGAGTCGGCCTCAACCGCTTAGAACGGATCATCCGCGAAAGAATGACAGTCTCGGATGCCGACTCCCTCAGCCCCGCCTCTCTGGTCAACCCCAAACCGCTGGTAGCAGCAATCAAGGAATTCTTCGGTTCCTCCCAGCTATCGCAGTTCATGGATCAAACCAACCCTCTGGCAGAACTGACTCACAAACGTCGGCTTTCGGCCTTGGGCCCTGGAGGTCTGACTCGCGAACGCGCCGGGTTTGCAGTACGGGACATTCACCCGTCCCACTACGGCCGGATTTGCCCGATCGAAACACCAGAAGGCCCCAACGCCGGTCTGATCGGTTCCTTAGCAACCCACGCCCGCGTCAACCCCTACGGCTTCATCGAAACTCCTTTTTATCCAGTAGAAAAAGGACGGGTGCTGCGCGATAAAGCGCCTGTTTACATGACAGCCGATGAAGAAGACGATTTGCGCGTCGCCCCCGGAGACATCAGCCTCGACGAAAACAACAACCTCTTGGGCGAAACCGTAGCCGTCCGCTACCGCCAAGAGTTTACTACCACCACTCCGATGCAGGTGGACTACATGGCGATTTCCCCAGTGCAAATCGTCTCCGTCGCGACATCGCTGATTCCGTTCTTGGAACACGACGACGCCAACCGAGCTCTGATGGGTTCGAATATGCAGCGGCAAGCTGTGCCGCTACTGAAACCAGAACGGCCCCTCGTCGGTACGGGCTTGGAAGCTCAGGCGGCGCGAGATTCCGGGATGGTTGTGGTTTCCCGGATCGACGGCGAGGTGATTTACATCGACGCTACCCGGATTATTGTCAAACCCCTGGCTGTAGATGCCGAATCGAATTCCAGCGAAGAACATTTCCTGATTAAGGAATACGACGATCTCAAAGTCAAACAGCCCTCGGTTTGGAAGCAAAAGTATGCTGGCTGCATCGAACACGAACTGCAAAAATATCAGCGTTCTAACCAGGATACTTGTTTAAACCAGCGTCCGCTGATTTATGAGGGCGATCGCGTCGTAGCAGGTCAAGTGCTCGCCGACGGTTCCTCCACCGAAGGGGCAGAACTCGCTCTGGGTCACAACATCCTCGTAGCTTATATGCCTTGGGAAGGCTACAACTACGAAGACGCGATGCTAATCAGCGAGCGTTTAGTGTACGAAGATGTGTACACTTCGATCCACATTGAAAAATACGAAATCGAAGCCCGTCAAACTAAACTCGGCCCAGAAGAAATCACCCGCGAAATTCCTAACGTCGGCGAAGACGCGCTGCGCCAGCTAGACGAACAAGGAATTATCCGCAAAGGTGCCTGGGTAGAAGCCAGCGACATCCTAGTCGGCAAAGTCACCCCCAAAGGCGAATCCGACCAACCGCCGGAAGAAAAACTGCTGAGGGCAATCTTCGGCGAAAAAGCCCGCGACGTGCGCGACAATTCCCTCCGCGTCCCTAACGGCGAAAAAGGCCGCGTGGTGGATGTGCGGGTGTTTACCCGCGAACAGGGCGACGAACTGCCCCCTGGCGCCAACATGGTCGTCCGCGTCTACGTAGCTCAAAAGCGGAAGATTCAAGTCGGCGACAAAATGGCCGGCCGCCACGGAAATAAGGGTATTGTGTCCCGGATTCTGCCGATGGAGGATATGCCTTATTTGCCCGACGGGACTCCGGTTGACATAGTGCTCAATCCCTTGGGCGTACCGTCGCGGATGAACGTAGGTCAGATTTTTGAGTGCTTGCTGGGATGGGCGGGCGAAAATCTGTCGATGCGGTTCAAGATGGTGCCTTTTGATGAAATGCACGGCGCTGAAAAGTCGCGGGAAACCGTACACGGCAAGCTACAGGAGGCACGCGAAAAAACTGGCAAGCCTTGGGTGTTTAACGAAAAGCACCCCGGCAAGACTATTGTCTACGATGGCCGAACTGGGGAACCGTTCGATCGCCCGATCACAGTCGGCATCGCTTATATGCTGAAGCTGGTTCACTTAGTAGACGATAAGATCCACGCCCGTAGCACAGGCCCTTACTCGCTGGTAACGCAGCAGCCTTTGGGCGGCAAAGCGCAGCAAGGGGGTCAGCGGTTCGGAGAAATGGAAGTCTGGGCTCTGGAAGCGTTCGGCGCAGCTTATACTTTGCAAGAGTTGCTGACTGTGAAGTCAGACGATATGCAGGGGCGGAATGAAGCGCTGAATGCGATCGTTAAAGGCAAAGCTATCCCGCGCCCCGGTACGCCGGAATCTTTCAAGGTGCTGATGCGGGAGTTGCAATCTTTGTGCTTGGATATTGCCGTGCACAAGGTGAATACATCCGACGAGGGCAGCGAGCACGTTGAGGTGGATTTGATGGCGGATGCTGGGGGCAAGCGATCGCCCTCCCGGCCTACTTACGAATCGCTTTCTCGTGACGAACTTGACGAGGATTAGGGATTTTAGATTTTAGATTTTAGATTTTAGATTGAAGAATTGTTTGACAGCATTCAATCTAAAATCTCACATCTAAAATCTAAAATCGAGAAGTCCCAATTAAAATGCCTCAGCAGTGGTACGAACACTGGTGAGGCGAATCAACGCTCTTAAGAGGAGAGACGCTGAACATGAATATTGTAACAGTTGTCCCAGGAATAGAAGGAGAATTGGATCAGAAGACTGGCTGTATTAACTGGCAAGGGGGCAAGTTTGGCAACGGTTACGGGCGCAAGTGGCTTAATGGCAAAACGGTATTAGTCCACCGATTAGTCCTCGAATCAAAAATAGCAGGATTCCTTGCTTCCGGTTATTTTGGTTGCCACACCTGCGACAATCGAAGCTGCATCAACCCAGCACATCTCGTAGCGGGAACTGCGGCTGAAAATACCGGGCAGATGATTGGGCGCGATCGCAAAACTCCCAGACGGAAAAGTATTCCGGGTATTGGCATATTGTCGATCGAACAACTCCGGGAAATTCAGACTAAATATTTATCTGGAACAGTCAAAAACCACCTAGCAAAAGAGTATGGAGTACAACATGAAACTATTACTAAGATACTTCAGACAAATATTCCCGATAACTTCACTACAGTTTTGCCCGGTTTTTTAGGAGAAATTCAAGACAACGGCTGCATCATTTTTCAAGGCTCAAAGGACGGTCAAGGCTATGGCAGATACTGGAAAAATGGGAAATCGAAATCAGTTACTCGTGCTGTTTTAGCTGAGAAATTAGGATGTGAAATTCCGACTTCGATAGATGCTTGTCATACCTGCGACAATCCCAGTTGTATTAATCCAGAACACCTTTGGGGTGGTACTCGCACTCAAAATTCATTAGATGCTTCTAAGAAAGGACGCACTCAAGGCAAAAGTCATCCTCTTTCCAATGCCAAATTAGACTGGGAAAATGTGCGAGAAATTAGGCAAAAGCTAGCAGCCGGAAAGAGGATGAAGGATGTAGCACAGGAATACAGTGTCGGCCGCAAAACCATACACGATATTAAGTATCACGTCACTTGGAAAGAAGAAGGTCAAGAGGTTCCAGTTCCCCGCATGGGTGGACATCTCGAACGCAAGCTAACTTTTGCTCAAGCTATTGAGATCCGAGAACGAATCCAAGCCGGAGAATCCCTTGCTAAAATAGCTCAGGAATTTGGAGTATCCAGAAATATCATTTCTGATATTAAAAGAAACATCACCTATAGAGGAGCGTAATATTGATTTGAGTTCAAAACGAAGCAAACAAAAAATATAAATTGCCAGCACTAATCGACAGTAAATAATCAATTGGAGTCAAAATGGCTAAAATAGAACAACGCTTTGATTACGTCAAGATAGGATTAGCTTCACCAGAAAGAATTCGACAGTGGGGAGAGAGAACTTTACCCAACGGTCAGATAACCGGTGAAGTGACAAAACCCGAAACAATAAATTACCGGACTTTGAAACCTGAAATGGATGGCTTGTTTTGCGAGCGCATTTTTGGGCCTGCAAAAGATTGGGAATGTCATTGTGGCAAGTACAAACGAGTTCGCCATAGAGGCATTGTTTGCGAAAGATGCGGTGTAGAAGTCACTGAATCTCGCGTCCGCCGTCACCGGATGGGATTTATCAAATTAGCGGCTCCCGTAGCTCACGTTTGGTATCTCAAAGGCATTCCGAGTTACATGGCAATTCTGTTAGATATGCCGCTGCGAGATGTCGAACAAATCGTGTATTTCAATGCCTACGTTGTCCTCAATGCAGGTAATGCAGAGAAGCTGCAATACAAGCAATTGCTCACGGAAGATGCTTGGCTGGAAATAGAAGACGAACTTTACAGCGAAGATTCCACACTCACAGGTGTAGAAGTGGGGATAGGTGCTGAAGCTTTGCAAGTTTTGCTGCAAAATATTCCGCTAGAAAGTGAAGCAGAAAAGTTGCGGGAAGATATTGCTAATGCTAAAGGTCAAAAACGGGCAAAGTTAATTAAACGCTTGCGGGTAATTGACAACTTCATCGCTACGGGATCTCAACCCGATTGGATGGTGCTCAATGTGATTCCGGTGATTCCTCCGGACTTGCGGCCGATGGTGCAGTTAGACGGCGGGCGTTTTGCAACCAGTGACCTCAACGACCTTTATCGGAGAGTAATTAATCGGAATAATCGGTTAGCGAGACTGCAAGAAATTCTGGCGCCGGAGATTATCATTCGCAACGAAAAGCGGATGCTGCAAGAAGCTGTGGATGCGCTGATTGACAATGGTCGCCGGGGCCGGACGGTGGTGGGGGCAAACAATCGGCCGCTGAAGTCGCTGTCGGACATCATTGAAGGGAAACAAGGTCGGTTCCGGCAAAACTTGCTGGGTAAACGGGTTGACTACTCCGGGCGATCGGTGATTGTGGTGGGGCCGAAGCTGAAGATTCATCAGTGCGGTTTGCCGAGGGAAATGGCGATCGAACTTTTCCAGCCTTTCGTCATTCACCGCTTAATCCGCCAAGGATTGGTCAATAACATCAAAGCTGCCAAAAAACTGATTCAGCGCAACGATCCCAGCGTTTGGGACGTGCTTCAGGAGGTGATTGAAGGACACCCGGTAATGCTAAACCGGGCGCCGACGCTGCACCGTTTGGGGATTCAAGCCTTTGAGCCGATTTTGGTGGATGGGAGGGCGATTCAGCTTCACCCGCTGGTTTGTCCGGCTTTTAACGCTGACTTTGACGGCGACCAAATGGCGGTGCATGTACCTTTGTCTCTGGAGTCTCAGGCGGAGGCGCGGTTGCTGATGCTGGCTTCTAATAATATTATGTCGCCGGCTACTGGGAGACCGATCGTAACTCCTTCTCAAGATATGGTGCTGGGTTGCTATTACTTGACGGCGGAAAATCCTGATGCTCAAAAGGGTGCGGGTCACTATTTCTCGAATCTTACGGATGCGGTTGTGGCTTACGAACAGGGGGTGGTTGATTTGCATTCTTATGTGTGGGTGAGGTTTCAAGGTGCTATGGAAAATGCTGAACCGGAGGGGGAACCGCTGAAGGTGGAACGTTCTGCTGACGGTATGGTGACGAAGGAATATAAGTTCCGCCGGGTTCGGGAAGATGGGGAGGGTAAGGTGATTAATCAGTTTATTCGCACTACTCCGGGCAGGATTATTTATCACCAAACTATTGAGTCGGTGATAAATAATTAGGAGGTAATGGGTAAGGGGTGGTGGGTAATTACTGATAAGTAATCGCTAATAAATAATGGTGATTTAAGTTAGAAAAGTTACCCATTACTGCTTACTAATTACTAATCAATACGGTTGGGTTAATGTTGGGTGGGTGAAATGTTGGGTGGGTGAAATGTTGGGTGGGTGAAATGTTGGGTTTCGTTCCACGGGCCCAACCTACTTACTACTACTTACTACTGCCCTCTGCCTCGCAGCATTCTTAGCCTCCTGCGTCAATACTCCAATTACCAATTACTACTACTACTACTACTCAGAAAAATGACAGAAAATAAGGAAATTGTTTTTCGCAATCGGGTTGTTGACAAGGGTCAGCTCAAAAAGTTAATTTCTTGGTCTTTTATGCACTACGGAACAGCCCGTACAGCACAAATGGCCGATAAACTCAAAGACTTGGGTTTCCGGTTTGCGACACGGGCGGGGGTTTCGATTAGTGTGGATGATTTGCAGGTGCCACCGTCGAAACGATCGCTCTTGGATGCTGCGGAAGAAGAAATTCGCATCACTGAACAAAAATACACGAGGGGCGAAATCACGGAAGTCGAACGGTTCCAAAAGGTAATTGATACCTGGAACAGCACTTCGGAAGATCTCAAAGACGAAGTAGTCAAAAACTTCCGAGCCACAGACCCCCTAAACTCGGTGTATATGATGGCTTTTTCTGGGGCGCGGGGGAATATTTCTCAGGTGCGGCAGTTGGTGGGAATGCGGGGATTGATGGCTGACCCGCAGGGGGAAATTATTGACTTGCCAATTAAGACTAATTTCCGGGAGGGACTGACTGTTACGGAATACATTATTTCTTCCTACGGTGCTCGCAAAGGCTTGGTGGATACGGCGTTGCGGACGGCGGACTCTGGCTATTTGACTCGCCGGTTGGTGGATGTGTCGCAGGATGTAATTGTGCGGGAGGTGGACTGCGGCACCCAGCGGGGAATTCGGGTGCGACCGATGACGGATGGGGCAACGGTGCTGATTCCGCTGAAGGATAGGTTGCTGGGGCGGGTGTTGGCGAGGGATGTGGTGCATCCGAAAACGGGGGAGGTTGTGGCTTATGGCGGCGAGAGGGCTGTCCGAAATCAGCCAATTACGGATGAGTTGGCGGGGGAGATTGGTAATTCTGGGGTGGGGGAGGTGTTTTTACGATCGCCCCTGACTTGTGAATCGACTCGATCGGTGTGTCAGCACTGCTATGGCTGGAGTCTGGCGCATTTGAAGATGGTGGATATGGGTGAGGCGATCGGGATTATTGCGGCTCAGTCGATCGGGGAACCGGGAACCCAGCTCACCATGCGTACTTTCCACACTGGGGGGGTATTTACTGGGGAGGTGGCGAAACAGGAACGGGCTCCTTTCCCTGGGGTGGTGAAGTTCAAGAATTTGCGTACTCGATCGTTCCGCACCAGACATGGCGAAGAGGCGCTGGTGGCGGAGAACAATGGCAAGCTTGTGTTTGAGGGGGATGGATTTGAGGAAGGGAAATCGGGGGCTAAGAATCAAAAGCTGAAAATTGAGTTGGCGATTGTTCAGGGTTCTACTCTGATGGTCAAAGACGGACAGCGGGCGATTCCGGGTCAAGTTTTGGCTGAGGTGCCGATCGTCGGTCGGGCTGCGCGCAAGACTACGGAAAAAGTGACTACAGATGTGGCTTCTGACTTGGCGGGAGAAGCGAAGTTTGCTGATTTGGTGCCGGAAGAAAAAACTGATCGCCAAGGGAACACGACGCGCACGGCTAGCAAGGGGGGGCTGATTTGGATTCTATCGGGAGAGGTCTACAATTTGCCTCCGGGGGCGGAACCGGCTGTGAAAAATGGCGATCGCATTCCGGCGGAAAGCGTGATTGCTGAAACTAAGCTGGTCTCGGAACATGGTGGGGTAGTTCGCATCGCTGACCCCAGAGAAATCGAAATTATCACCGCCCAAGTCCTGCTCGACCAAGCGGTGGTGCGGGCAGAAAGTGCGGGGGGCCGCGACCACTACACGATCGAAACATCTTCTAAGCAGCGGTTTTCCCTGAAGACTGCTCCTGGGAGCAAAGTGATTAACGGGGAAGTCGTCGCCGAACTGCTCGACGACAGCTACCGCACAGCTACAGGGGGCATTGTCAAGTACGGCGGAGTCGAAGTCCACAAGCGCGGCAAGGCTAAACTTGGCTACGAGGTGGTTAAAGGTGGGACTCTGCTGTGGATACCGGAGGAGTGCCATGAGGTGAATAAGGATATTTCTCTGCTGCTGGTGGAAGATGGCCAGTACGTTGAGGCAGGTACAGAAGTCGTTAAGGATATTTTCTGCCAAACCAGCGGGGCTGTGGAAATCACTCAGAAAAATGACATTCTGCGGGAAATTGTGATTAAGCCGGGGACGCTGCATGTGGTTGACCGCCCGCCGCTAACTTTGGGGGAAGGTCAAATTGTCAACGCGGGTCAGGAGATTTTCCCAGGCTTGGTGGCTGAGGAGTTGGGCTATGCGGAGTATATCGAGACTCCGGAGGGCCCGGCTTTGTTGCTGCGGCCTGTGGTGGAGTTTCCGGTGCCGGATAAGCCTCCGGTGCCTTCTCAGACGGCGCTGAATGAGTCGATTTCTTTGAAGGCGGTGCAGCGGCTTCCTTATAAGGATGGGGAGCGGGTGAAGTCTGTGGAGGGATTGGAACTGTTGCGGACTCAGCTTATTTTGGAAATTGGTTCGGGGGCTCCGCAACTGGCGGCGGATATTGAGCTGTTGCCGGATGAGGATGATGCTGCGGCTTTTGGGGCGGACGGTTCGGGGCCGGCTTGGGGTTCGCCTGAAGATGTTAGTGGGTCGCAGGAGTTGGCGGTGGCTGTGGATGATGGGGGCGATCGAGTTTCCAAGACTTTCCGCTTGCAGTTGGTGATTTTGGAGTCGCTGGTGATTCGGCGGGATGTGTCTGCTGACCCGACTCAGGGGAGCACTCACACGCGGCTGTTGGTGGAGGACGGGCAGTCGATCGCGCCGGGGGCTGTGGTGGCCCGCACGGAGATTCTCTGCAAGGAGGCGGGTATTGTGCGGGGCATCCGCGAGGGGCTCTTAGAACCGGTGCGCCGACTGTTGGTGATGCGGGATGCGGATTCTATTTCGATAAGCGTGGCGAGTACGCCGGATGTGAGTCCGGGTCAACTGCTGGTGGCTGGTACCCAAATAGCTCCGGGGGTTGTTCTGGAGGAGTCGGGCCAAGTTGTGAAGGTTGTGCCTGCGTCGGAGACAGAACCGGCGAAACTCTTGCTCAGGGTAGCTCGCCCTTACCGGGTTTCGGCGGGTGCGGTGCTGCACGTAGACGACGGCGACTTAGTGCAGCGGGGTGACAATTTGGTGATTCTGGTGTTTGAGCGGGCAAAGACTGGGGATATCATTCAGGGTTTGCCCCGGATTGAGGAACTTCTGGAGGGGAGGAAGCCGAAGGAGGCTTGTATTTTAGCTAAGCGGCCGGGGACGGCTCGTGTGGTTACGGATGATGATGTTGTGGAACTTGCGGTGATTGAGGATGATGGCCGGATTGAGGAGTATCCTTTGTTGCCTGGTCAAAATCCGATCGTTTCCGATGGCCAGCGCGTAGGCGTCGCCGAAGCCTTGACCGACGGGCCTGCCAACCCCCACGAGATTCTGGAGGTGTTCTTCCACGTGCTGAAGGAGCGGCAGTCTACTTTTGAGGCGGCTTTGGAGAGTTTCCAGCAGGTGCAGACGTTTTTGGTGAATGAGGTGCAGTCGGTTTATCAGTCTCAGGGCGTGGATATTTCTGATAAGCACATTGAGGTGATTGTCCGGCAGATGACTAACAAAGTCAGGATGGAGGATGGGGGCGATACTACTATGCTGCCTGGGGAGTTGGTGGAGTTGCGGCAGGTGGAGCAGGTGAATGAGGCGATGTCTATTACTGGTGGGGCGCCGGCGGATTATACTCCGGTGTTGCTGGGGATTACTAAGGCTTCGCTGAATACTGATAGCTTTATTTCTGCTGCTTCGTTCCAGGAGACTACGCGGGTGTTGACTGAGGCTGCGATCGAGGGTAAGTCTGACTGGCTGCGGGGGCTGAAGGAAAATGTGATTATTGGCCGCTTGATTCCTGCGGGTACGGGGTTCAATGCCTATGAGGATGCTGGGGTTCAGGATGCGGGTTTTGATGGTGCTGTTTTTGATGATGATATCCACGATTTGCAGGAGGATGTGGTGCTTGACGATCGGACGGCGCGCCGTGCTTACGAGAGCGGTTTTGAGATTGGGCGCGGGGCTGATCTTGAGCCTGATGAGGATTTTGAGGAGGTTGAGGTGGATGAGGATGAGTTTGTGGCTGAGTCTGAGGATGATGCTTTGGGCTCTGATGTGGATGATGATGATGATGATATCGGTTTTGATTTCGATGAGGATGAGGACTAATAAGAGTGTTTTGGGGCTGCATGAAGTGGGTGGATGGTGTTGCGATCGGTGAGGATAATTTGGTTCCACGGGCGACGCACACTTCGATTTCATGACTGGAAATATCTCAAATTTTCCTCACTAAGGAATGAGAATTAAATAACTTAGAATTTTGATGGTTCTTGTGGGATGGGCGTCCCGCCCGTCCAGAAAGGGCGGGCTAAGAGTGCCCAACCCCTACTCCCCACTTTCAAGAGTGTAAATTATTTAATTCGCGATCCTAATTAACAGTCAGAACTCATAGAATTGTGCGATGGGATATCGAAAGGAAGAAGGAAGAAGGAAGATTCAGAGTTTAAACAAACTTTGTAAATAAGAGAGTTTTAATTGTTTGTTGGTTTAAACAAACAATTCTTTCTTCCTTTTTCCTTCTTCCTTCTTATTCCTTTTTCATGTATGGTTCACTCAATCAGGTAGCAAAGCCTTGATTTGATTCACAAACTCTTGATGGTCTACCACAGGCTTAGAGATGTAACCGTCGGCACCGCTTTGATCGAGAAATGTTTCTTTATCACCAGCCATCGCGTGAGCAGTCACCAAAATAATCGGCAGCGAGGCTGTTTGCGGGTCAGCTTTGAGCAGTTGAGTAATCTTAATGCCGTCAACAGATTTGCCCTGGTACACGCTGCGGGAAAGAGACACATCCATTAAAATCAAATCAGCTTCGCCGTTGGCAGCAATCTGCATCACCTCTTCAACATTTTCCGTGTGCTTGACGGCTAAGCCCCCCCGCTTAGTCAGAATTTTGGAAAAAACCCGAGCATTAACCAAATCGTCCTCTACAATCAGAACGGTTTTCATAAATAAATATGGGAAGTATAGAAACTTTGTGACTTTAGTCCAAAGAGGAACACGACACGGGGACTACATTCCCCGTCAAAAATGCAGAGTTTTTAGCGCCATCAGCCGGGAACCCTGCAAAACCCGTATGTATATCCTTGAGCCACTAGCTGTCAGAGGGTTTACAGATGCCTAGAAGCATCCAGTACCATCATTTAGACTACTATACACAGACAGTTTAGTTCTTTTTTATAACTAGACCTGACAGTGGTGAGAGTCTCAAGATTCTCAGGTAGCAGGTTTCTAGTACAATCCTGGACGCATGGACGACGCCTCTAAACCGAGTTTTTGCTCGTTTCGGCGGGCTATAACGAACTCTTGCTAGGAAAAAACCCGGTTTCTGACTACCCGTGCGTCCTGGACTTATCTTATCCTCTCTTTCGGTCAAGCCTCCGGCTTCTACCATTTTAGATTTTAGATTTTAGATTTTAGATTTTAGATGGGAACTGATTGACTTGATATCAGTTTGGAGCATAGGCCTACAGTTGCATTATTTTTTGAACTGGTATTATAGTCGGGAATGTGTGATAATTATTTTCCTTCTTCCTGATTAGAATCAAGCCCTGTTTATTCACATACTCCCGTCGCCACAGCATTCGGAGTAGCGAATTTAGCGGGGATTGGCGGGGATTGTTGGAGATTCCTAATTCTCAGTTTTAACCCCTCAAAACGGCTTAAAATATCGACACTTCCATTCATCTAGGGGAGGTCATACTAGGAGATATCGCCTGGAGAGCTTTTGACTGATAATTCATCAATATCGGCATTGTTGACACTCTCAGCGAGTCACGACCCCGCTCTATGGTTGAATAAGCCCAAAACTAGCACTTCACTCATAGTCCAGTCGTCTCTACACGCTCAGAACAAGTACCAGTACCAGAGGTATTCCAATTCCGCTTACTTTTCTTTTTTAATAGTTTCGGAGTCCCTCACGCTTGCCAAAATACGGTAAGCTCGATCGTCTACCATTGCTGCTTGATCCACGCTACGGCTGTACCGAGACGAGCTCAATACGGGGTTTCTCCTGAATAGAATATTTCTTCGTGTAGATGGTTATTCCTAATTGCAATTAAATTCTATCATGGATTGACGGGGCCTCAAGTCCCTCGTGACCGAAAGCATCCAGGATACCCGCCACGTGATTCATCCGTCCAGAAATAAAAAACCTGTATCCGATCAAGGAGCCCCCGAATTGATCCGTGGGGTCAATGCTTCAATTCTAAAATCTAAAATCTAAAATCGATTGACGCTTTCCTAGGAAGAGCTACAGCCTCACTACGTTCTGAGTTTCTGGCATTCCGTGTTCTCCTGTCTATTTACCTTCTGCCGTGAGAAGGTAAATAGACAGGTAGGCGCAAATGAAGGCAACATAGAGGTTAGGGTAAGAGTGGAGAGTAAGAGGCAAGTGTTGCCCGTCTTCGGGACTCTGATTCTGCTTTCACAAGTTAAGTTTATTTTTATTCTTCAACTGGGCGGTTGGGTCGAACTTTCGGTTCGCCTGCGGCAAAGGCTTTTCAATCGAGACAGGAAACCTCGGCATTATTGACAGAGGCTGTTTTCACTCAGGAATTAACGGACACAAGGACTCATGGCTAAACAACTCAACCTACTTTCCGGGCAAGTAATTTCTACGCCTCTGCACGCCGAGATGCAGCAATCGTACCTCGAATATGCCATGAGTGTGATCGTCGGGCGAGCTTTGCCTGATGTCCGCGACGGTTTAAAACCAGTTCACCGTCGAATTTTATATGCGATGCACGAACTAGGTCTGACGCCAGACCGACCTTACCGTAAGTGCGCCCGGGTAGTTGGAGATGTGTTGGGAAAATATCACCCCCACGGCGACCAATCGGTTTACGACGCTCTGGTACGCATGGTTCAGGAGTTTTCGAGCCGCTATCCTTTACTGGCGGGTCACGGCAATTTCGGTTCGGTGGACAATGATCCGGCGGCTGCTATGCGCTATACGGAAACGAGGCTGGCACCGATCGCCCACGAAGCTATGCTAACCCAAGTCGGCGATGCAACTGTTGATTTTACTGCTAACTTTGACAGTTCGCAGCAGGAACCGACGGCGCTGCCTGCTCAGTTGCCGTTTCTGTTACTCAACGGCTGTACGGGCATTGCTGTGGGGATGGCAACTAATATCCCGCCGCACAATTTGGGGGAGGTGGTAGACGGTTTAATTGCTTTGATTGAAAACCCGGAACTATCCGACGAGAAGTTGATAGAACTGATTCCGGGCCCGGATTTTCCAACCGGAGGGGAAATCGTTGCTACAGAGGGCATTGTTGACGCCTACACTAAGGGTCGAGGCAGCATTGCGGTCAGGGGTGTGGCCGGGGTGGAAGAGGTGCCAGGTAATCGCAAGGTGCGTACTAAAACGGCGATCGTGGTGACGGAGTTTCCGTTTCAGGTAAATAAGGCGGCTTGGATTGAAAAGGTGGCGGAGTTGGTCAATGCGGGCCGCCTCGACGGTATTTCTGATTTGCGTGACGAGAGCGATCGCGAAGGGATTCGAGTGGTGATTGAACTCAAGCGGGAATTTACTCCAGAAGCGGTTCTCGCTCGCCTTTACCAACAAACTGACCTGCAAACAAATTTTGGGGCAATTTTGCTGGCAATTGTCAACGGTCAACCCCGACAGTTGACGCTGAGACAATTGTTGCAAGAATTTCTGGATTTCCGGGAAGTGACTCTTACCCGCCGCTACAATTACGAGTTGCAGGCTGCGGAACGCCGATGTCACATTGTCGAAGGCTTAATGTTGGCTTTGACAAATCTCGATACAGCGATCGACATTCTGAGAAATTCTCCTGATGGCTCTACTGCTAAGCAAACTTTGCAAGTTCGCCTCAATTTGAGCGAAAGTCAAGCTGATGCGATTTTGGCGATGCCTATGCGTAGGCTGACTGGTTTGGAAAGGCAAAATTTGCAGTCTGAGTTTGATGAGTTGATGGCTAATATTCAAGAATTGCAGCGGTTGTTGAGCGACAGGCGTGAACTTTTGAAGGCTTTAAAGAAGGAATTTCGATCGCTCAAACGCAAGTACGCTGACCCCCGCCGCACTAAATTCGCCAATGGAACTGCAGGCGCAGCAAACGCCGAATCACAATTTGCTGGTAAGAAAAATTCTGGGGTGAAGCAGTTGTCGCCGGCAACGATTCAGCCGAACTTATTGCCCGTTCTAGAGCCAGAGGAAACTATTGTTGAATTTTCGCACAAGCAGTACGTGCGACGCTTGCCGACTGGGGAAAAGCCACGCTCGAAAAGTCGCGAAAAATCGGTTTCAGCTTTAGAAAAAAATGAAGATTTTATTGTGACGGCAAATCTGACGAAAACCGATCGCACTTTGGTCGTCTTAACTCCTAACGGCAAAGCTTACCCGCTGAAAGTGGCGGATATTCCTAGTAGTAGCGCCAAAGACCGGGGAACGCCGATCGTTAGTTTGTTGTCGCCGAGTGCTACTAAAGACAGTGGCGATCGCGCTTTGTCGGAAATCACCGTTGCACACTTTATTTTGCCGGAAAATTCGGAAGCCGCAGATTTAGTAACTCTGACTCAGCAAGGAAAAATTAAGCGCTTGGCGATGCAGGAATTTGCTGATTTGACTAATCGTGGGGTTACTGTTGTTAAACTCAAGGAGGACGATCGGCTGCGCTGTGCGAGTCTGGCTAAAGTCGGCGAGCAAGTGGCGATCGCAACTTCAGGAGGCCGAGTCCTCCGGTTTGAGATTGATGACGAACAACTGCCCCCAATGGGCCGCGCGGCCCAGGGTTCTCAAGTAACCAGGTTGCGGAAGCAGGAAGAGTTGGTGGGTTGCATCACTCTCGACGCGAACGACAGTCTGGTGCTATTTTCCGAGTTGGGTTGGGCAAAACGAATGCCTGCAGGTTCTGTCAGACTTACTAACCGGGGCGAAATTGGCACTCAAGCTTTTCGTTTCTCAGAGCCTAAAGATGCTTTAGTTGGCTTGCTGCAGGCTGTTCCGGGTACGGAGGTGAAACTTTTTACTAATTCTGGCCGCCTGCTGCGATCGGCTATTGATGCTATAGCTTTTTGGGGGAAAGATGCTGCGGGCGATCGAGTTTTTGACCTCAATCCGGGTGAAAAAATTATCAAAGTTATCAGCAGTCAATAGTCATTAGTCATTGGTCATTATTCGCTGTGCCTCGATTGAGACTTGGCCTTGTTACCTTCGACCAATTCTATTCCCCATGAAGCCTTGTTCCCAGGCTCTGCCTGGGAATACATACCCGGAGGCTGTGCCTCCAATTCCCCAATCTAAAATCTAAAATCTAAAATCTAAAATTGTTTAATGGCGCAAGTTGTATTAGAAAATATCTACAAAAGTTTTCCTCTCCGCCAAGGAGAACAGGAAAAAGAAGCAAACACCGTCGCAGAAAGTGTCTCGCCTATAGCCGATCGCCCTGCGTCTAACAGCGTTTTGCGACGCATTAACCTGACGGTCGAAGACGGGGAATTCATGGTGCTGGTGGGGCCTTCTGGCTGCGGAAAAAGCACTTTGCTGCGATCAATCGCCGGTTTGGAAGTTTTGACGGCAGGCAATATTTGGGTGGGCGATCGGCTCCTTAACGATTTGCCTCCTAAAGACCGAGATATCGCTATGGTATTTCAAAATTATGCTCTCTATCCTCACTTAACAGTTTACGATAATCTCGCCTTTGGATTGCGTCGCTCGGAAAGGGAGAAGGAAGAAGGGAGAAGGAAGCAGGAAGAAGGAAGAAGGAAGAAGGAAGCAGGAAGAGGGAAGATACAAGGAGAAGAAGGAAGCATTCCGAAGATAGAAAAAATTAGGAATAAGGTAGAAGAGGTAATTAATGATTTAGCTTCTAATTCTTTTAAAAATCCTCTAATTTATCCTTTGTTTGAGGACTTTTTAGGACGAGCGACTCGCAAGTTGCCTCCGGGTTTGCGCTATTTATCGGAACGGGAAAAGGCTGTAGGAAAACGAGTGCGAGAGGTAGCTGAATTATTGCAAATAGAATCTCTTTTAAATCGCTTGCCGAAACAACTTTCGGGAGGGCAAAAGCAGCGGGTAGCTTTGGGTAGGGCGATGGCTAGGAATCCTGAAGTGTTTTTGATGGACGAACCGCTATCGAATCTGGATGCGAAATTGAGGGCCCAAACGAGATCGCAAATTGTGCAGTTGCAGCGACAGTTGGGAACTACAACTATTTATGTGACTCACGACCAAACTGAGGCGATGACTATGGGCGATCGGATTGCTATTATGAATAAAGGCCAGCTTCAGCAAGTAGCTCGACCTCTAGAGCTTTATAACAAGCCGGCGAATCTGTTTGTTGCGGAGTTTATCGGTTCTCCGCCGATGAATTTTTTGGCGGTGGAATTTAGTGCCCCCTTGTTGATTTCTCACCCGCAATTTCGCTTTACTTTACCCGATATTTGGGCAAAAAGTCTACAACAATATGACGGGCGAGGGCTAATTTTGGGCATTCGGCCGGAACATCTGAGCATTAACCCTCCCGCTACCAAAAATCTTTCGGTACAAGTGGAAATTGTAGAGGCTTTGGGACACGAAACTTATTTGGGGGTTTGTTTGACGGATGCTCCGGCGGTGCGGATGCAAGTGCGGGTTCCTCCTGAGCGATCGATCCGAGTTGGCGAGGAGCTTTGGTTGGCCATCGCCCATGACAAAATTCACTTGTTTGACCCTGATACCGAGTTGGCTATTTTTCCTCGTTAGGCAAAATCATCAAGGTCGATCGACCGTTGTGACCGAGGTCACGATACACAAGCTTGCATTTTTATCAAGGAATGTTATATTTATTTACATAAGCCTTACAAAAGTTAACGAAAGGAGTTCGCACTATGCAAGAACAAAAACGCAACGCTTGGAACTGGGGCTTCAGCGAAGGAGCCGAAAATTGGAACGGCCGTTTGGCGATGATTGGTTTCTCTGCCGCTGTCATCATCGAATTGGTTTCCGGTCAAGGCCTGCTTCACTTTTGGGGCGTGATGTAATTTTCTAGTTAGGGCTTTTGTGACACTGCAAAGCTTGGGAGTTCCGTTACGGACTCCCTAAATTTTGGCAGCGCGATGGGGGTGGCAAATAGCCACTTGCTCCGGGCAGTTAGGAGCACAAAATTTAACAGCTATAGCTCAAACCGGGTCGGGGGGTTTCCCCCCCAAAAGAGTGCTAATCACTCTTTCGGGTGATGCTAAACAATTACTCTAGCGGATATATTCTTTCAAGATGCTGTTCCGGTTGGGATGGCGCAACTTCCGCAGGGCTTTAGCCTCGATTTGGCGAATCCGCTCGCGGGTGACGTTAAAGATTTGACCAATTTCCTCCAAGGTCTTCATCCGTCCGTCATCTAAGCCGTAACGCAGCCGCAGTACATCTCTTTCTCGGGGGCTGAGAGTATCCAAAACGCTTTCCAAGTCTTCCCTGAGCAAGTTTTTGGAGACTTGATCTTCTGGCGTTTCCCCGTCAGATTCAATAAAGTCTCCCAGACGCGAGTCTTCCTCTTTGCCGATCGGAGTTTCTAAAGAGATGGGCAACTGTGCGGACTTAGCAATGAACCGCAACTTCTCGATCGTCATCTCCATGCGGGTAGCAATTTCTTCTTCTGTAGGCTTGCGGCCCATTTCCTGAGACAGGAGTTTGGTAGTTTTCTTGATCCGCGAAATGGTTTCGTAAAGGTGAACCGGTAGGCGGATAGTGCGGGATTGGTCGGCGATTGCCCGGGTGATGGCTTGACGTATCCACCAAGTTGCGTAGGTAGAAAACTTGTAGCCTTTTTCGTGATCGAATTTTTCAGCGGCCCGGATCAGACCCAAAGAGCCTTCCTGAATCAAATCTTGGAAAGACAAACCGCGATTCATGTATTTTTTGGCGATCGACACCACCAAACGCAGGTTAGATTGCACCATTTTTTCCTTGGCCCGACGGCCGACGTGAAGTCGGTGACGGAATGCAGGAAGTGCCATATCTACAGCATTAGCCCATTCGCTGTCTTTGGGTTCGCGGTTATACTCTTCGAGCAGTTGTTCTCGAACTCGCTCTAATTCCAGCAAATCTGCAATCTTGCGTGCTAGTTCAATCTCTTCGTCAGCTCGCAGCAGTCTAATCCGACCGATTTCTTGCAGGTAAAGACGAATAGAGTCTTCAGTATAATGCTTTTTCTTTGCCTGTGCCCGACGGCGGGCTTTGGCGCCTTTGCCAGATTTAGGGTCGTCCTCAGATTGAGAGTCTAAGAATTCTTCTCGATCGTCTTCTTCGTCGATAAAGAGCTCTAACTCGCTCTCAGGTAGAACGCTTTCGGCGCCCCGAAGCAACTCGAGTGTTTCCATTTCCGGTGTAATTGTGGTTTCGAGTACGGTGTTAGCCTGGATCATGCCGTCTTCCTCATGCTCCTGAATTAAAGAATAAATAACAGTGGAATAGTGTCTGTTTGTAGTTTAGACAAGTTAGCCAGTATTGACATTCCCGGAGGAAAAAATAGTGGGATTTTCGGTCTGCTAGCTGAATCTGTTACCGAAACTGCACCTGTTTTATGAGTCACGGTTCGAGTTCTGGTTTGAAGCAGCCAGCGCATTCAATTGATCGCAGATTTTAACATCGCGACCTTGAAGTGAGCTTGAGGCTTTTTCTTTCGGAGCGAGTTACCACATCATCTGCGATACCTTGCCCCCAGAAGCAAACCATGAAGTGCGATCGATCGCTCTTCCAAAAATACTGGCTTTTTTACTCGGTACTTCGAGCTTTTACCCGTACAAGTTTTCCTGCACGGAACCCTCTAACTTTTGTATTCGAGGTGTCGAACTTTTGATGCCTTGCTTTCACTCTGGTTGTCAGACATGACAGTTGCACGGCAAATTTTCGCCACCTTGGATGCCGGTCTGCTGCCTCAAATGCAACAGCAGAGGGTTGAAGCACCAAACGGGGAGAATCGGATCTTGCCAAGACCTTTCCGATTGTAGCCTTTCTCACAAAAAATGGAAGTTGTTTTCCATTGTTTGTCAAGAACTAGGAAAACTCTGTCAGCTTAGCTTGACAATACTAACTCATGTCCGGCTCTGCTAAATCCTGAGAACGGCCCGCAAAAACTTTGGCACGATCGAACGGCGCTGTTTTCTGCGTATATCTGGGTGAACGGCTGCGGCGTAGTTGGCCAGACAGTTAGCAGACAATTTTTGAGTTGCCCAAATTGGGACCAATACCATCCGTGTAGATACACCCATCATTACCCTGTTTCCCTGAATTGAATCATACGCAATCTGCGATTGAATAAAGCTCGTAGCTTTAGTTTTAAGTCGGCAACTCTGGATTAGAGACCGACTCTGACCCCAAATGAAGCGTTGCGGGTTGAGTAGTGCAACAGGGGCTTTCATTGTTAAGTTAGCTCAAATCTCAGAAATTGGCTTTAATTTTGACGTTAAATCACATTAAGTTCTTAACGTCACATTCTTATTTAAGCAGTTCGACACGAGTTTGTCGCGTCAGTGGCAAAAACCACCAGGATAAATTCTACTGAGAGTTAAGCCACCGCGCCACTCTCGGCTGCGGACTTCTCTAAATTTTTTGGCTTTCGGTTCGCACTTGCGCGATCGCACATTCTCACAAACCATACAATTCGACATCTCCCGGAAGTATAACTTCACGATTTCTTTAAATACATTGTGACAGTGTGAAGATTCAATAAACTTCTTCCATCAATTTTAGGTAGCATTCCCGAATTGTCTTGATAATTTCAAGCAGACGGAAAAAAAGCCACCGCCGACGTTGCTGCAACTGCCAACAGATGATAACTCTGCAAGGAAAGGAAAATTTATCCAGTTAGCGATGTGCTTGCTATGGTTAGAGAAGGCATAAGCTGCAGGATGCGCTTAAAGATGTGGAGGGGTAGGACGCTGGTGCGATGCTCAAAATTTTGTTATTATTTACAGCGTGTCATCAGAAAGCACAGAGTCGCGCTTTATCCTCTACTGGGGTTTAAATTATGTGGCTTGACCGTTAGGGGATGAAGCTATCAAGAAAAATTTCCGCTCCCGGTCTATATTGACAACCCAACGAAGGTTTACTAGAAATAATTCACCTTATTGAGAGAAAGATTTAGTAATTAATCGGGTCAATATTACCATCTCTTTATAGCGCGCGTTTGTAGTCAGGGCTTCAGTTTTTTTTATATTGCTGAATAAGCACTAAAGTCCTGACTGCGAACTTAATTTAACCGCGAGACCGATTACTGCTGATTCCGCAGGCGAGGATTCACAAACTCGTTTAATCCTTCTCCCACCAAAGACAATCCCACTACCATTAAAGTCATCGCCAAACCGGGAAACAAAGCCGTCCACCAAATGCCAGTAGGTAGCGCATCTAAAGCTAAACGCAAGTCGTGTCCCCATTCGGGAGTAGCTTCGGGAAGTCCTAATCCGAGAAATCCCAAACCTCCTAATGTTAAAATGGCATCTGCAGCGTTGAGCGCAAACAGCACTGGTACGCTCTGAATCACATTCAGAAACAGGTAGCGCGAAAGCACTGTCCAAGTGTCAGCACCCATTGCTCGCGCGGCTTCGACAAATAATTCGGTTTTGACGCTGACGGTGTGATTCCTGACGACGCGGTAGTATTGAGGGATGTAGGAAATGCTCAGGGCGATCGCAGCATTCAAAACTCCTTTCCCCACTACAAACGCTAGGGTCAAAGAAAGCAGCAGCCCGGGCAAAGTATAAATTGTATCCATTAAAAATAACAACACTCGATCGAGCTTACCGCCCAAATAACCGCTAACCAAACCCAGCGGCACACCGATAAACAAACTCAAAGCAGTGGCTAAAATTACCACTTGCCAAGCCGCGCGAGAAGCAAACAGCGTGCGCGAAAACACATCGTAGCCGCTGCGGCTAGTACCAAACCAATAATTCGCCGACGGCGGTTCGTGGATGGGGTTACTCAAAGCCTCGGTAGGATTTTGCAGCCATCCCCAAGCTTGCATAGCTGGAGACAAGGTTGCTACCAATATAAACACGGCAGTTATTGTCAAACCTGCCCACATCATTTTCATTGACAGGCTTGACGGTGAGGCACTGTTGAGAAATCGCGGCAGTCGGAGGCGGCTTTGAGCCATAATTGATAATTGGTGCGTCAGATTGGTTTTCATCAGCATATCAATATTTACCAAAAACCATAGGAAGACTTTTTAACCGCTGATATCTGCGGTTAAAAAGTCTTCGCTAATTTGCCTTTCTACAAATTACTGGCAATTAACTCGCGGTACTGGCTTTTCGGCTTAACTCCCTTGAGCTCAGTCACCAAAGCTTTGTCTTTGAAATACTGAATTGTCGGCGTACCAATCACGCCAGCATTTTCAGCAATTTCTGGATCTTCTTCGATGTCAATTTCCACGTAGTGGATTTTGCCCTCGAACTCATCTACTACTTTGCTCAAAATCGGCTTGAGGCTGTGGCAAGGCCCACAACTCGGAGAGGCATATTTGACCACAATCAGTCGATCGCTATCGTGGAACAACTTCCGCAAAGCATAACCTCCTTCGTGGCGCGTGTCTTGGATATCAAAGTTCTCGCTGGTTTTGCGTACTTTTGGAGCTTCCGGCGCTGCTGTGGGTTGCTCGGATGCCTCGGTTTGATGGAATTCCTGCGTTAAACCGTTAACTGACAGCCAACGTTCTGCCAGCATCGCCCCCATACAACCGCTACCGGCGGCGGTGATTGCTTGGCGAAACTCGTGGTCTTGCACGTCGCCGACGGCGTAAACTCCCTCGACGCTGGTTTCTACCGAACCGTGTTTGGTGGCGATATAGCCTACTTCGTCGAGTTCTAGCTGACCTTGGAACAGTTGAGTGTTGGGAGTGTGACCGATCGCGTAAAACAATCCTTTCACCAGCAAATCGCTCTCGGCGCCGGTCACGATATTTCTAAGTCTCACCCCGTCCATTTTGCCGCCCGCTTCGCCCAAAATATCCACTGCTTCGGTGTTCCAGTGCACGGTAATTTTGGGGTTGCTCAGCACTCGGTCTTGCATGGCTTTGCTGGCGCGCATTTGATCGCGCCGCACCAGCATATGTACGTGAGAGCCGTATTTTGTCAAATAAATAGATTCTTCCGCTGCGGTGTCTCCCGCGCCGATTACTGCTAAGTCTACTCCTTTAAAAATTGGGGTAGCGCCGTCGCAAATCGCACAGGCCGAAATGCCGTGACTCCAAAATACGTGTTCGCTAGGCAGCCCCAACCTTTTCGCCGTCGCGCCTGTAGCGATTACTATGGTGTGGGTTTTGATTTCTCTGTCTTCCGATCGCACTGTAAACGGACGCTTGGTCAAATCCACCGAAATTACATCTTCTGTGTATAATTCGGCACCCCAGCGCACTGCTTGAGCTTTCATCCGATCCATCAGTTGCGGCCCGGTGATGCCTTCGGGAAAGCCGGGGAAGTTTTCGACTTCTGTGGTGGTCATCAGTTGACCGCCGGGAATACCTCCCATTTGGTATCCTTCAAAGACTACGGGTTTCAGATTTGCTCTCCCGGCGTAGATTGCTGCTGTGTAGCCTGCTGGGCCTGAGCCGATAATTACTAAGTTTTCTACGGTTTGTTCGGTCATAGCTATTTATTCAAACTCATAACGACTTCGTTTTACTAATTCTAGCAGAGTTCGAGCAAGTTTGGTTTGATGCCATTGTGCGATCGACCACCTGTATCTATATCTTGAGGGTCGATCGGTCTTCGGGGCAATTCCAGCTTGTTTTATAAGCAAAAACAATCTAAAAGTCGATTTAGTTTTAAATGTTCGATCTATTTTGACCCCTCAATTCTTAATAAAATCTAAAGACGACCAAAATTATTGACTTCATTCTCAATTATTTTACCTATTTACTTGCTTTGAGGCTTGTGGTACGATTTTCACAATCCAGGGGCATTATGACTAATTTACGTTTTTGACGCTGAAAGCTTTTAAAATCGTAAAATTAACGAACTCGCAAATGTAATAAGTACAATTTTTTATGCAAAATCCGCATTTGATGGTTTAAGAATTGTAACGGAGATTTTGCCAGTTTTGACAAAATACAGTATTTGTGGTATTCAAGGTGCGATCGGGGGAAATTAGAAGGAAATTTTTAACCGCTTCGGAAGCACAGGCGGGACGCCCGTGCCACGATTAACATAGAATTTTGTAATTGTGTCTAGATGGATAAAACCAAGATATTGTTTGTGTGCAGTCAGAATAAGTGGAGAAGTTTGACTGCCGAGAAGATATGCCAGAAGGTTAGTGGCTACAGTGTACGATCGGCGGGAACGGAAAAAGGTGCAAGAATTAGAGTAACTGAGGGTTTGCTGGGGTGGGCAGATTGGATATTTGTGATGGAGAAGAAGCATGGCGATCGACTTCGCAGCAAATTTCCCGAAAGTCTCGAAGGCAAGAAAGTTATTTGCCTGCAAATCCCGGACAATTACGAATATATGGAACCGGAGTTAGTCGAGCTTTTGCAGGCGAAACTGAACCCCTATATGGAAATACCAGAGAACGAGATAAATTTTATGCAGCGAGTTTTGGAACCGGAAGTGATGGATTCCTTGGAAGAGGCGATCGAATACGATTCGATGGACTTTACTGAGGTTAATGCTGCTTTTGCTCAGAGTGCTGCGGCGTTGGGGCCGGTTTTTGGAAACGTTTTGGATGCGGGGACGGGTACGGCGAGAATTCCGATCGCCCTTTGTCAAATTCGGCCAGCATGGAAATTGACTGGCATTGATTTGTCTGCAAATATGCTGAAAGTCGGGGCCCAAAATGTGGAAAAGGCGGGCGTGCGATCGCAAATTAGTCTCGAATTAATCGATGCTAAAGCCATGCCGTATCCCGACAGTTATTTTGACATGGTGATTTCCAACAGCATTATCCACCATTTGCCCGATCCGCTGCCGTTTTTGCAGGAAGTCAAGCGGGTGTTGAAGCCGCAGGGAGCAATTTTTTTGCGGGATTTGCTGCGGCCGGAAAAAGCGGAAATCAGGGATAATTTAGTCAATCTGTATGCGGGAGATTGCAACGCGCATCAGAAACAGTTATTCAGCGATTCGTTGCAAGCAGCATTTACGCTGGATGAAGTTGAGGAGATGATCCAAAATGCCGGGTTGGATGGGTTGAGGATTTATGAATCTTCGGACAGACACTGGACGGCAGAACGTGCTTGGTGCGAGTCTTTGTAGGCACGGGACGATCGCCGGAGAAAATTTCAAAGGACAAGTGAAAAGCTCACTGTTGCAACCTCGCCATTGTTCTAGCTTTTACTTCTTGCCAAGAAATAACCGCATTGGGGTTTGTTTCGTGGTCTAGCAAGCGGCGAGATAGCTCTATCCTTTGAGATTCAGTTAATTCAAGATGTTCGGGATCGGCGCTTATGCTGTCCCATATCGCTTGTACTAAGCGAATTCTGTCATTAACGCTCAAACTAATAATTTCTGCAAGAGTACCAGCGAGATCCATAGCTTAAAAATGCGTCACAGCTAAATACTTGTCCAAATTTTATCACAAAGATTGCTGGAAAGGAGCGATCGCGCCTCCCCAGCTATCCGCCGTACCGTTGCGCGATCTGTTTGTTGTTTAATTACTGTTTTCGGGTCGGAAAAATTAGTATGATTGAACCGCGAAGACGCGAAAAACGCGAAGGAAGAGTCAGGAAGAATCAGAAGTAGATAATCTTCTCCGAGGAAGGAAGTAATATGCTTAAGCATCTTATATAAAAAATGTGCGATCGAGGTTATGCCGAAAAAGCCCGTTCCGCGACCAGAAAATGAAGAGTCGCATTTGAAGAAGCTCAGGGAAGAACTGGAGATGAGTCAGGAAGATTTGGCGCGAGAGCTTGGCGTTTCGTCGCAAACCATCAGTCGTTGGGAGTTGGGGAAGAACGTGCCGACGTTCACCGTCAAGCAGATGAAAGCTTTGGAGAAATTGCTGGCTAGCATCGGCAGGTTGATCGGCGATTTGCCAGATAATCTGTAATGGAGACCATTAAACCAGCCCACGGATAAACCCGTGGATCACTTTTTCCCATCTAAAATCTAAAATCTAAAATCTAAAATTACTCGATCGCGCCCTCGGTCTTTAGCTTGATAAAGCGAACGGTCTGCCGCTGCAATCAGGTTTTCGTGGGAAGTTTCGGGCCGAGGCAACGTACTCGCTACCCCCAAACTCAGCGTCACGAAAGAACACACCGCTGAATTAATGTGTTCGATTTCTAGTTCTTTTACCCAAACTCGAATTTGCTCTGCAATCCAAACAGCTATTTCAGACGAAGTGCGGGGTAAAATTACCGCAAATTCTTCACCTCCGTAACGAGCTACCAGAGTCTCCCCCGAAACTGCGCCTGCTGAGTAATGTACAGCCTCAACAATAGTTTTGGCTACCTGCTGCAAGCAAGCATCTCCCGCCTGATGTCCATAAGTATCGTTGTATGTCTTAAAAAAGTCAACATCGCATAAAATCAAAGATAGTTCTGCTGCTGCTTCTCCCAATTCTTGCCATTTTTTCTCTAAGTATTCGTTAAAACAGTGGCGATTGGCAATCTGAGTTAAGCCATCTAAGTTGGCAAGGCGATACAATTTGGAATTAGCTGCTTTTAATTGAGAATTAGCTGCTTCTAACTCGGATTGCGTGAGCGATAAATTGTAATAAAGTTCGCTCATAGACCAAGTAGCTTGTTGGTGAATTTGGGATAAAGCTACCCACAGTTGATGCACGTCTAAAAGTCGGTAAACTTGAGGTTCTAACTGCACAACAATCGGCTCGTAAAGCAGTTCCGGCGGTCGCTGCACGGAGCGCTGAGCTGCCATGACAATTAAGGCTACTCCAGGTAAAATCAAAATATCGGTTTGAGCTATTTGATACAAGGCTATAATCGGTCTGCAAGCAAATATATCTACTCCGTAAGGGCGGCTCATGCGTTCCATAAATCGCCGACGCGATATCATCCCTAAAAATTCCCCATTTACGGTCAAGATAACTCCCGGAAGCAGCGGGTGAGATTGAAACAACCGAGCTACTTCTTTGGCGAGATATGAGGAGTCAACCTGAAAATTGAATAGAGCCAGATCCTTAAGGGTAGACTCTAAAGATAAATTTTGGGGTGAGTTTTCTGCCGAGTTAGACGGCTCAATAAATTCAACAGACACAGCGCAGATCCGAATAAACAATAAACCAGCAACCAAGCTACTATCAGCTATTAAATTATATAATTATTTATTTGTTACCATTGGTTGTATTATTTACTACACTATTTTTTCAGAATGGAAGAAGCGGTAGCGTGAGTTTTTGCCGTAGCTGCATTGCAGTGATTCATGCTCCGTAAATTACAGATTTATTGAATTATTCTAGATCTTTTCCTCGATTTTTGACTAGGGACTTGTTACAGCGTAAAAAAAACGATTTCGGCGCCATTCCTCAACTCATTGACCGAAAGCATCCAGGATACAAGCCCCCGTACTCATTCCTTCGCAGACTCAGGACCCAGAAATAAAAAACCTGTATCCGATAAACAAGTCCCCCGAATTTATCCCTGGGGTCAATTCTTCAATCTAAAATCTAAAATCTAAAATCTAAAATCGATTGACGGTGCACAAAAACTCAAAAAACCAGGTTTTTAAACCGGGGTCGAGGCTGTAACGAGGTTTTGGGTAAAAAAACTCGGTGTCGGCCCCTGTCCTCAACTCAAAACTCAAAACTCAAAACTCCCTCACCACCCCCAAGTTCCTGGCCCTCCCTTAAACGGGCCGACAATATCTTTGGTAATCCAGCCGCCGTAAAAATCCCCTGGTTGAGATTGCACTAATTCCCCGTCTACATAACAGGCATCCATTTTGCTTGGATAAAAAGCCACATAATCTTTAATAGCTGCAAAAACCTGATTAGGATTGGGATAAAACCAAGCAGCATTTACTACTTCTTTCGACTCTACGGTCACAGTGTAATAACCGGCTTGTCCCTTCCACTCGCACCAAGAACCCCGTAAAGTTTTGTGCAAATATTCCATTTTGATGTCATCGGGGCAGATATAGTAGGCAGGAGGGTGACTGGTCTCCAATACCCGCTGAGGACGGCGCGTGTCGGCGATCGTCACTGCATTAAAAATTATCTGTACGTGTTTGGTCGATTCCTCAAGCCGAGGGGGACGCGGGTAATCCCAAACAGACTCTTGACCAGGGCCGGGCTCTATTCGATCGAAGTTCATGTGCACCATCTCCCCTCCAAAAAAACAATTAGCGACTTAGCATTACAAATTAATGTACCCTTAATCGAGTCGCTGCTTCAGAGCAAACCAGCTTTTCTCAACTCTTTGTAATATGAGTATTCGCGGTATAGATGTTTCCGACTACCAGCCCAATGTCAATTGGCAAGCAGTTGCCAGGGATGGTATTACCTTCAGTTTTGTCAAATCGACCGAAGGTGCAACCTTCGTTGCCCAAACTTTCGCTCGCAATTGGGCGGCGATGAAAGCGGCGGGGATTCAACGCGGTGCTTACCACTTTTTTCAACCTGCAAGCAGCATTCAAGGACAAATAGATTTGTTCTTGAAAACTGTAAAACTAGAACCGGGGGATTTGCCGCCAGTCTTGGATGTCGAAACTACAGGCGATTTGAGTGTGGATCAATTGTGCGATCGAGCCGCAATTTGGTTAGAAGCAGTTGAAAAAGCCACCTTGATGCGGCCGATTATCTACACTTACCCCGCTTTCTGGGATAATCTGGGGACAAAACGGTTTGCCGATTACCCACTGTGGATTGCTCACTATACCAATGCTGAGGAACCTTGGGTTCCCGGCGGCTGGAAAACTTGGACTTTTTGGCAATACAGCGACAGCGGCAGCGTCTCCGGCGTATCGAGCAATGTAGACACCAATATTTTTGAAAGCGTCCGAGAAGGCGCCATAAGTTATAAAGTTGCAGACATCCAGAGGGAATTAAGAATTAAAGGTTTTTATCAAGGCGCGATGGACGGTAAATTTGGAGCTACCACCACAGCGGCCCTCATCTCGTTTCAGAAATCTCAAGGTCTCAATCCAGACGGCATTGCAGGCCTCAAAATCTGGGCCGCTTTGATGCGAAAATCTCCCAAAGTAGTTGTCCCCCCTCCAGCCCCGACACCAGTCCCGCAGCCGACTCCCACTCCCATATCAGACGTGCGGCTGACTCAGATATTTTCGTCTTATCAAGCTAAGGCTAGCCAAGATACTGCCTTAATTTGGCTGCAAAGTCAGGTTCCTCCCTCTGTTTTAGGGGCATTTGCTCAAAAATGGCGGGCAACTACCTTACCTCAAGACAGTAATTTGCGATTGATAGATGTGGGCAAATTTTATCGCGGTTTAGCACAACAAGACCAAGCTTTAGATTGGCTGCAAAAACAAATTTCTCCGGCTATTATTACCGAGTTTGCACAAAAATGGCGCTCTCAATCTATTGTCACTAATTCTCCGATTCGGCTAATAGATGCGTGCAAATTTTATCGGGCAGCACCCCAGCAAAACCAGGCTTTAGATTGGCTGGAAGGGCGAATTTCCCCGGCCATTCTCTCGGAGTTTTTTCGCAGGTGGCAGAATGCCAGTCGATTTGAGATTTGAGATTTGAGATTGACTCTACAGATGAATCTTGCGATTTGAGATTGATTTGAGATGGAAACTCTACTCTAAAGATGAGTCTGGGGCGATCGATTAGATTTGAGATTTGAGATTTGAGATTTGAGATTTGAGATTTGAGATTGACTCTACAGATGAATCTTGGGATTTTAGAGTTTTTTAGATGGAAACTCTACTCTAAAGATGAGTCTGCGGGCGATCGATTTGAGATGTGAGCTTTTTAATTGGAAATTGACCGAAAGTATCCAGGATACAAGCCCCCAGATTGAGCCGTCCAGAAATAAAAAACCTGTATCCGATAAAGGATCCCCCGAATTTATCCGTGGGGTCAATGCTTCAAATCTCAAATCTCAAATCTCAAATCTCAAATCTCAAATCGATTGACTCCACAGATGAATCGGGAAGTTGAAAGGCTCTATAATGGGAAAGCTGGCAAATCTTGCTATTTGAGAGGTGAGATTGACAATCAAGCATCCAGGATACCCGCCACGTGATTCATTCCGAAAGCAGACTCAGGACCGGTGAAATAAAAAACCTGTATCCGATGAAACTTGCCCCCGGAATTTATCTCGCGCAAGTCAATGCTTCAATTCTTTAATCTCAAATCTCAAATCTCAAATCTCAAATCGATTGACTCCCCATCAAAATTCGTCAAACCCTCTCCCTCTGTGCCCGTATCCCATCGAAATCTCAAACATAACAGACAATCTCTCGCTTAGCTACAGCTTAGTCCCATCTTTGACGCCAAGAGAATTATCTGATAAAGTTATAGCGACTATCAAGGTTTTTTAATCTTATTGGGAAAAATCCAGGGCCGTGCCGAGTTTGTAAGCTGCGCCGAAAATAGCGCCTGCACTCCAATTACCCGCGATCGAACATTTAAAACTAAGCGGGCTGCCTGTAACAATTATATCTATGGAAATCCCCTTTAACATCACCCAGTTGATGGTCATGACCGTCATCTGTGGCATCAGTGCTCAAGTTCTGGCCGCCTATCTGAAAGTTCCGGCGATCGTCTTTTTGCTGTTGTTTGGCATTTTAGCCGGCCCAGACTGCTTGGGAGTGCTGCACCCCAATCTGCTGGGCAGCGGTTTGGAAGTTATGGTATCCCTTTGCGTAGCGTTAATTCTGTTTGAAGGCGGCTTGAATTTGGAATTGCGAGATTTGGGCAAAGTTTCCGGCAGCATCCGCAATTTAGTTACGGTAGGCACTTTAATTACGCTAATTGGCGGCGGAATGGCCGCACACTGGTTGGGGGAATTTCCCTGGCCGATCGCATTTTTGTATGCTTCTCTAGTAGTCGTCACCGGCCCGACAGTAATCGGCCCTTTGCTCAAACAAGTATCCGTTGACAAACAAGTCGCCGCCTTGCTAGAAGCTGAAGGCGTTTTAATCGATCCTGTCGGGGCAATTCTGGCAGTATTGGTGCTGAATATTATTTTGAACGGCAATGCTGATTTGCTGGTTTTGTTCCGAGATTTAATCGTGCGACTATTAGTTGGCGCAGTCATCGGAGTTGCGGGAGGTTGGCTGCTGGGATTCATTCTCAAGCGATCGCAATTTCTCTCAGAAGACCTCAAAAACTTAGTAGTTTTAGCCGGTTTGTGGGGATTTTTCGGCTTAGCAGAAGAAATCCGCAGCGAATCGGGACTGATGGCAACAGTCCTATCCGGCATCGTTCTCAGAGCCGCTGCTGTGCCGGAAGAAAGGCTGTTGAGGAGGTTTAAAGGTCAACTCACAGTCCTGGCTATTTCCATGCTGTTCGTGCTGCTGGCGGCCGATTTATCCCTCGCTAGTGTGGTCGCGCTCGGTTGGGGAAGTTTGTTTACAGTTTTAGCTTTAATGTGGGTAGTGCGGCCGATCAACGTTTGGCTGTGTACTTGGAACAGCGGACTGAATTGGCGACAGAAATTATTTGTTTGTTGGGTAGCGCCGAGGGGAATTGTCTCAGCGTCGATCGCATCTTTATTTGCAATTTTGCTCACCCAGCGGGGAATCAACGGTGGCGACTCGATTAAAGCCTTAGTTTTCCTAACAATTATTATGACAGTTTTCGTCCAGGGACTAACCGCCGGCCGGATCGCTCAACTGTTGGGCATCACCTCAAAATCGGCAACCGGTGCTGCAATTGTCGGGTCAAATCCTTTGAGCAGATTAATTGCTCGCTTGTTTCAAGAACGCGGAGAATCAGTGGCAATTATCGACACAAATCCGGAAGCTTGCGAACAAGCAGAACGAGAGGGTTTGCGGGTGTTTTTGAGCAGTGCTCTCGACCACAGCGTGTTAGAAGAAGCCGGACTGGAATCGATGGGAACTTTTTTGGCAATGACTAACAATGGCGAGGTAAACTTAGTGTTAGCTCAGCGAGCAGCCGAAGAGTTTGCACCGCCGAGAGTTTTGGCAATATTCCCCAAAGATCCGCAAACAAATACGCCTGCAAATCAGGCTAAAATCAATCAAGCTTTTGTCTCCGATTTGTCGCTGAAGGATTGGAACGAATATTTGAGCGACGGCGAAGTAAAATTGGGGGAAACTGAGTTAAAAACAGAGGGCTTGCAGTTTCAGATTGCTCACTTGCAAGCTTTGGTTCAAGCCGGGGAGTTAGCGCCGCTGCTGCTGGAAAGGCAAGGATACTTGCAAGTAGTGTCGGCGACTCAGATTTGGCAAGCAGGCGATCGAATTATTTATTTGCTGTACGATCCGACACCAAAATTGTTGAAAAGATTGTCTGGTTCGTCGCAGTCTCGTTTGACTTTGGAAAAGCATCAGGTAGTTGAAGAAGTGCCGATTCCTCCTCCGGTTTTAGAGCAGGTTTTGGAATCAGCGGAAATAGCAAATGATGCTAAAGTTTTACAGCCACCTATTTCGCGCTAAAAACAATGATTTTATGACGGCAGAAGGTTCGTATCAAGCAAACACGTACAATCTGGAGTTTGAGGGAGAAATTCAGCGGTTAAAAGCTCAAGTTCTCCTCAGTTGGGAAAAGGAAGCGCGCACTTTAAAGTGGTTCGGTTTAGCCGACGGGATGAATGTTTTGGAAGCGGGTAGCGGGCCGGGATTTTTCACAGAAAAACTGTTAGAATTGCTGCAAAACAGTGCGGTAACAGCGGTAGAAATTGACCCCGCACTGCAGGAAAAAGCAGTAGGATATTTACAGGACAAAGGGGGCGATCGAGTAAATCACGTCCAAGCGTCGGTTGCGGATACTGGTTTGGCGGCTAACACTTTTGATTTTGCGATCGCCCGTTTGCTGTTCGTTCACCTCCCAGAGCCCGTCGCAGCAGCTAGAGAAATATTCCGCATCTTGAAGCCTGGGGGAAAACTGGTGATTATTGATAGCGATGCGGATCTGTTTTGGCTGACAAATCCCCCCCTGTCAGTCCAGATTGTCAGGGAGAAATTCAAGCAGGTGATGGCATCGCGGGGCGGCAATTTATGCGTCGGGCGAAATCTGTGCCGCATTCTCAAAGAAGCTGGGTTTGTTAGCGTTGATTTAGAAGCCGTTGTCAGCCACAGCGATATCATCGGAATTGAAGCGTTCCAACCTTTACTTGACTCCGGGCCCATTTTGCAAATGGTCAAACAGGGGTTGATTTCAGAGTCGGAAATAGCCAGCTATCTGGTTTCGCAGGATGAGTTTGTCGCTGCGGGCGATCGATCGATGATAAGTTTTTGGTTGATGGCGTGCGGGGAAAAAAGCAATAAAATTAAGACACATATTTCACACAATATTGATGTCCCGTCGCAGCACAGCCTCTAGCACTCTCGCTACATTCCCAGCCAACAAAGCAAGCTTATCTAACAGTAAAACAGGGAAAAATTCAGAATAAATTATCCCCTCAGCATTAGGTTAAAGCTGCACGTATAGCTCTAGAACCGTATCATATCAAATCCGGTAGCATCGTCTGGCGGCCAATCTAGTCAACAGTAAAAAAGCACGGACGGTGCAACCGGATTTGATATAATTCATCTGCGTTAATCTGTGTTTATCTGCCTGTATCTGCGGTTAAAAAAAGAGAATGTATTAACCGCCCCGGACAAGGGATTGACGCTGATTCACGCAGAGGTCGAGAAGAGAAATAGGAATAATTCCGCTCCTAATAGATTTAATATCAAAGTTATAAATTTTCATATTAGCGATCGCTTTTTTAAAGCTTTCATGTTCTTCGCCTTTCTTCTAAAATTTTTGCTGTCATAGGTATCACCATCCTACTTGAATATTACTAGCCCCTACCCAGCACAAACCAGGCAGGGGCATTCACTCACATTCTAACTTAATGAACTAGCTCGATCGCCCTTTTAGTCAACGCCTCAGCAGTCAACCCATTAAACGCCATCAACTGACCAGCACTAGCAGTAGTTTCCCCCCGCTTCCAAGCGAAAGTATCCCGCTTGCAATTGCTGCGGAGCATCACAGGTTCCAACATCCCAGAAGCACCGCCTGTCACGCCAATTAAGGCATCTCCGCCAAACAATTCGGCAAATTTCTCATCGCTCAAAAAGCCGCCGTCAGCTTCCGAACAAGTATCCCAAGCAACATCGCTAGCACGGTACAAACGCCGGGGATTCACAACAGAAACAATCCGCACTCCAATCCCTTCTGTTTCCAAAAATGCCGCCGCTTCAAACACTGGCATTAACGTCATGTCGCCGACAACTGCAAACACAACTGTCTTATCTCCTGCTATTTCGTGCAGCACTATTCCACCGTCTTGCAAACCTTGGCGAGTCTGTTCAAAAGTAGTGCGAATTGGCAGTGGCGACTTGCTTGCAGTAATCACAACTCCCTTATTTTTAGCAGTCAAAGCCCACTCGTAACAAGCTTGAATGCTGTTAGCATCCGGTGGAAACAAAGGAAACACATTTCCGTTCCGCATCATCGCCGCAAAATAAGCCTCAATTTCCGGTCTCTGGTGCGTCCAACCGTTGCGGCCTTGTTCCAATGCACCCGCTGTAAATAAGGTGACAGTTGCGGGAGTTGGACGGCGCAATTCTGCCATTGCTTGGGTTACAGTTTGCCAAATTGGTAAACCGTTGATGGCAAAAGATTCGTAGGAACACCACAAACTCCGCGCTCCGAATAGCGATAAACCTACGGCTAAACCGGCGCAAGCATCTTCGCTCAAAGGTTCGTAAACTTGACCGTTGGGCGATTGATTGTACAGGTCATCTGTCGTAGGGTGAATAATTTTGAGAGCTTGGTTGATGTTGGCAATTGCCGATGCTTCATTGCCGTCAGCATTAGTGACAAGAAAAGTACGATCGCGCTCGCCGACTTTCCCTACCAAACGTCCCATTGCTGTTGTCGAAATCTTCGGTTCTCCCCCAACTGCAAATTCTTCCAAAGGCAATTCGCCTAAATCTGCCAGCGGCAAGGTAAACTCAGTAACAACTGTTTTCGCCGCCGGCCCGCCGCCCGCACGCTCGCAATTTGTCCGCACCAATTGCCAAGCAGCAGCAGTTAAAGCGCGCTCTTTTAAAGCACTGACAATGTGCGGTGCATCCAGCGTATCTTTCGGATAAAGGTTGTGAGATTTTGCTCCGCGCGCGTGGACGCCGGCACCTTTCAACTGTTTGATAATAAACGCAGTTAATTTGCCGCCGAGAGCAGATTTTGCCGCTTTGTCAACTCCTTGTAAAACAGCTTTGGTAAATGCCATCCGCTGTTCGATCGAAAAAGCAGTGCTGTCCACATAATCTTCCGGTTGATTTTTATCGTCAAATTCCTTAGCATCAACTAAGATAACTTCTTCAAAACCGTTACCTTGCCAATAAGCAATCATTTCAGCATTAGTTTTAGTCGAAACCATGCTGTGATGTTCCTGAGAATATCCGTTCCAAACTAACACTGGCAAAAAGTTAGTAGCTTTGGGATAAGCAGTGTGGAAATGCGCCATGCTGCTCATCGGATAAGGTTCGCCCATGCCGCCGTCGCCCATTGTGAAAGCAAACAGTTTGTCGGGGTGCAAAAGTGCTCCAGCCATTGCGAAATGCTGCCCTTGTCCGAGGGGGCCTGCCGGTGCTAAAAGGCCGGGAATGAAACCGGAAAGATGTCCTAATAAACCGTCTTTTTCTCGGAATTTATCGCGTACTTGCTGCACGTTGAAAATTCCCATATCCTCCAAAGATCGATCGAGAAACATGGCGCTGTAAAAGCCGGGCGCGTGATGGCCGACTTCGGTGACAATGTTCTTGTGTCCGAGCATCACCAAAGCTGCATAGGCCTCAGCTTGGCTAGCGAACCCCCCTGGATGTCCCGATGCCTTACTGGCGGTGACTTGCAGCGTCAGGTACCGCAGGGCGTCTGCTCCCAGCATCGTTTGAAAGACGGCGACGGGATCGGCAGGATCGGCGATCGACTTGCTCCCCTGGGCGATCGCAGGTGTTTTCCCATAAGTATCAAAACCAGGGACTGTTTCAGAAAAATATTGAATGCCTTCGCAAAAAGCGGGCGTTGTTGACTTTGCCTGCGGGGTCGTTGCTGTCATGCTTGATACCTGAAAAATTTGAGTTAGATTAATGTAAGAGTAATTTTATAGCTTCCGTGTTCCAAAAAATCATGAGTTCTATTATGTTAATGATAAATAAGTAAAATCTCTCAAATTTTCAGCTAATAAGTAGTTGTTTGAGACCCCCGACTTTTTTAATAAGTCGGGGGTCTGTGTTTACCCATTACTAATCCCTCTAAAATCTCCAATCGCCAATCTAAAATTGTTCCAGCCGTTCCCGGACATCGATATACAGCACAGTACCGCTTTCAGAAAGAGAAGGCACAGCCTTTTGATTCCGCAGCCAAACAAAAAAACTGCTTAGTGCAGGAGTCGGATCTTGATCGCGGCGCAGCGTGTAGATCAAACCTTCGCAAGGCCCATTAACGCGGCTAGTCGTGCAAATCGCTTGCTGGTTATTTACCATACCCACAGTCACATAATTTAGCTGTTTATTTCGGTTATAATTCTCAAGGCGCTGAGTCACTTGTTGGCAGCGAGTTAGAGGATCGTAACCCGAACTAGAAAAGAAATTAGAATTCCAGCGAATCCAAGGCTCCCTGAACCCTTGCGGATTTTGATACACAGTCACCGGCTCGCCCGTGGAGGTATCGCACACAAATCCTCCATAACCCAGATTCGGTTGGTTTTGACCAGAGGCGCTACTGATAGAAAGATTGCTGAGAATATCCAAGCCGTTACGCTTGTTTTGTGAAAGCAACTCCCTAAAAGCATCGATCGGGATTGCCGCGTTCAACCCCGTTTTTATCTCTTCAATCTGACCATTCCACTGACTCCTAATTGTGCCAACAGTATCCCCCTGGCCGTGAATTCCTACCACCCTGCCATCAGCATCAAATACAGGCCCGCCGCTCATCCCGCGCCTGGTTACAGCTTGGTAGCGCAGACGATACCCTGATGAGGCGCTGCCCAAGCGAGAAGAGATGATACCAGTAGTAAACTCAAGTTTTCGTTCAAATCCCGAAATTGGCAGCGGATAGCCAGAAACGTAAATAGCAGAACCCACAACAGCACGTTCTGACTCGCCCATTGGTGCTACTGGATACTGTTCTCGGCTCTGAAACTGTATCAAAGCCAAGTCTATATCCCTGTCATTTTTCGGTAGGCGCTGTATTCTAATCGCAGCATAATCCTTTTCCAAATGAGTGCGAATACTGTATTTTTGAGCGAGGCTTGCCACCACATGATTAGCTGTCAGAACAGTGTAAATATTACCCTGTTTTGCAATAATTACTCCCGATCCACTAGCAAAAAAACCCAGCGTGTTGTTGACTTCCACGGTTGTCAACGTCGCTAGCTGGGCAATTTCTTCTGCTGTTTTGGCACAGGCAGCATATTGTTGGCTAACAACCGCCGTCACTGTTAATGCACCTGTCAAGATGATTGTCAGCGCGTCAAACCGCAAACTCCACACATTCATCGATAACTCCCTAGATGAAACGAGGCGAACTGCCAATATATACTAATCGGAATTCCCCAACTGGATTTAACCATTTTCTCCAATAATTCCGCTGTTGATTCACTTCCATCTTCAAAAGCATAGACGCCAAAATTTGGCTCTCGATACTTGCCCCTACCGTTAATCCCAATCAAGAAACCTTTGGCATTAAAAATCGGGTCGCGACTCATACCGATTTTAACCTCATTTGTATAGCCCAACCTATAACCTTGAGGCAAAGATTTGAGTAGCAGCACCGAAACGAAGCCCGCGTCAATCGATTTTAGATTTTAGATTTTAGATTTTAGAGGCGACCCCACGGATAAATGCTCTTTCTTGAGGATTTTCGATTTTCGATTTTGGATTGACTTGCGCGAGATAAATCACGTGGCGGGTACCACCTTTGAAATTCGTGGTCAGCGAAACTCCCAACCTCAGCACCTGCAGGAAAGCCCACTGCCAGCATTGCCTCAGACACCGATCCGGGTTCAAGGATAAATAGTGCTAGTTTATACTCGATAGCGCCACGAAACAGAACGATCGCCAGATCGGTATTGCCCAGCCGCCTCAGAACTCCTAGCAGTGGGTGGAGGAGGCCGTCATCGGTGACAAGTCCGATCGCCACAACCTGCCAGTTAGTAAGCACTCTACAGGTTTGACCCTGGTTCTGGGACGATCGTCCCAGAACCAGGAGACATTCCCGTCGGGCTGCGTACCGCTGTTTGATGCGCCAAATTTTCCACCTCAATCCTTGGAATTGGCGATCGGATGGAAAATTTGCCAATCTTTCAGCCTGTCGGAACGGTGGGGAAAAGGGGGCAGTTGCACGCCATCAACAGTGTTTTCCCCTAGCTTTTCGCTGACATCAATGTAAGGAATTTTACTGGTTTCATCAAAAGAGGGCATCCCGACATATCCTTGGCGCCAAGCCAACAAATTATACAAAGAGCCGATCGGGTCTTGGCCGGGTCTGAGGGTATAAATCAAATTTTGACACCGCCCATTGACTTGATTCGCCGTGCAGATGACGTTCTGGCCGTTCATTTGGCCCGCAGTAATGTACTTAAGCATTCGTTGGCGGCGATAGGTTTCGAGGCGTTGACTCACTAATTGACACCGAGTTGCCGGATCGTAGCCAGAACCGGAGAAATAATCGGAAGTCCACTCAATCCAAGGCTCTACAGCACCTTGAGGGTTTTTGTACACCGTCACCGGCGCACCGGTCGAGGTGTTGCACCAAAATCCACTTTCCCCCGGTGCTCCCCGACCGTAACTCGGTCCAGAAGCAACCGTCATGCCACTGAGGGCGATCGCTGTTGCCACCAAAACTTTTGTCAATAATTGCTGTTTCATGATTTTTTCCCTGTGTTTTATGAGATTCGGCACAAAAATCACCGAATGCTGCGATAACACCCTTGACACGCTTGTTCGTTACAACTCCGCTGACTTGGAAATTATGTTCTTCGCGACTTGACCAGAAACCAGTTTTTTTTACGAAAACACTTCGTTGCAGCCCTTATGCCTGGTTAAAAAACCCGGTTTTTTTGCTCTTGATGCGTAAGTTTTGATATTGTTCGCGACTTGCACGTTTCCTCTAACGGCGATTTCGGCGCTGTTAAAAAAAGCGCTCCGAAGCCGACATTAAAATGCGCGCGCCAGTCGGAATTCTGTCCTCATTACTACTAATCCAGCTCGGGCTGTCGCAAACCGGAAAGAGGCTCTTTACCTCAGATATTGGAATGGCTCGAATTGCAAGGGTACATCACACCTAGTGACACGATATTTGATATCACTTACGTGCTCGGTCGCGAGCTTGATCTGCTGAGACAGGTAGAATCCTGGGTTACTGCACTGAGGGGTAAAACCCATCTTGCTGGAGCTAACACTAAAATCCAGGTATTAAAAAGAACTCTTAACTTGTTTTCATCTCCGTACTGCGGGAAATACTTCTAAGTGAGTGTAATCAGGGTCTAAGTGCTTTCTACCACCAAAATTCACCCTCCATACACTGACGTTTAGTGGAGTATTAAAAACTATGAACCGTATCTGCAAACAGTTAGGATATTTAGGCGTTTGGTTAATTTTGATAGGCGGTAGCGGTTGTTCTAGCTCAGATGCAGCTACCTCAACCGAAAACCAGAGCCAACTCTCCCGAAGCGCCCCTCCGTTCCAACACCTACAGCTAACGGGAAATCAAATTGAGGCTCGATCGAGTCAATTAACGCAGCCTTCTAACTCTGTTGCCTTAGTTTTAGGCAGTGCGGCCGTCTCAGAGAATACTGTCACCGTTACCGTGTATAAGGTAGACAATCTGTGTCAAACTCTGAAGCCGGAAACAGTGACAGGCCCAGACAACCAGTTAATGTCATTGGCTGTTAATGAAGTGTTAAAGCAGCAGATTTTTGATAGTCTTGGTTTGGTTGGTTATCGGCTCAGTATGGATCGCAGCCGGGGAATAGCTACCGTGGATCTGCGAGCCTCCGGAAATTCGCGGCAGAAATTGCAAAATCTGTCGAGTTGTCAGATGTTAGGTTTGTTCGGCGGCGTGCGCCAAACTTTAACCAGTTATGCTCCTTGGCAAATCAAAACTGTGCGTTTTACAGAGCTTGGAGAGGACATTTTGAACACGGTTAAAGAATAAGCTATTAAAATTATTGGAGATGGGACTTACGCAATTTTCCCCTTAAAAACAAGGGTTGGGAGGGATTGAATAAACCTTCAAACCCTTTGAGGTTTTTTGATGCTGCTAAGTCCTGTGACCAAAACCCCGGTAATTCCTATGACACTACCTAACGGCCCCACAGATCCACCCTTTGTGCAGCTAATTCAATGGATCGGCGATCCGCTGACATACATGGATAAATGTGCCAAACAATACGGCGACATTTTCACAGCTCAAGTGAACAACGGGAAACCATTGGTGATGATCCACCACCCGCAAGCTGTCCAGGAGATGCTCAACAGCAACGCGTTTCACGCTCCAGGCTGCCTGAATAATATTCTCAAACCCATGCTGGGAGAACAATCCATGATTATGCTCTCAGGAGAAAGGCACAAACGCGAGCGCCAATTATTGATGCCGCCCTTTCACGGGGAACGGATGCGGAACTACGGCCAACTAATTTGCGATATCGCTCAAGATGTTGCCAGCAAATGGTCGGTCGATCGACCTTTTGTAGCCCGCAGCGCTATGCAGGAAGTCACCATGCGGGTAATCTTGCAAGCTGTCTTCGGCCTCGATGACGGGCCGCGGTTACAAAAACTCAGGCCACTACTTGCCTCATTCGTGGATATGACTGGTTCTCCGTTGCGATCGAGCATACTGTTTTTCGGCTGGATGCAGCAAGATTGGGGTTCTTGGAGTCCTTGGGGACGCATGAAACAGCGGCAGCGGAAAGTTAACGCTCTGATCGACGGGGAAATTGAAGAACGCAGACTACAACCAGACGCCAGCCGCACCGACATTCTCAGCTTAATGATGGCCGCCCGCGACGAAAACGGGCAACCAATGACCAATGAAGAATTGCGCGACGAGTTGATGACGCTGCTGTTTGCAGGCCACGAAACCACAGCAACGGCCCTAGCTTGGGCGTTTTACTGGATTCACAGTTTGCCCTCGGTGCGCCAGAAGTTGCTGCAAGAATTGGACAGTTTGGGGGAAAATCCCGACCCGATGGAGATTTTCCGCTTACCTTACCTGAGTGCAGTTTGTCAGGAGACGCTGCGAATTTACCCGGTGGGAATGCTGACATTTGCGCGAGAAGTGCTCACGCCCGTGGAACTGATGGGACATCAACTCGAACCGGGCACGGTTGTCATCGGCTCGATTTATTTGACCCACAGACGGGAGGATTTGTATCCAGAACCGCTGCAATTTAAACCGGAACGGTTTTTGGAGAGGCAATTCTCGCCTTATGAGTATTTGCCCTTTGGAGGCGGCAGCCGCCGCTGTATCGGCTTGGCGCTGGCGCAGTTGGAGATGAAACTCGTGCTGGCAACCATTTTGCGGGATTTCGACCTAGTATTGGCCGAGAAAAAGCCCGTACAGGCCAAACGCCGAGGGGTGACTTTAGGGCCTGCCGGCGGCGTGCGGATGGCCCTGCTGGGGCGGCGGATGCCGCAGCAGAAGCCTGAACCTGTTGTTAGTGGGGTTTAAAGTCGCAGCAGTTGCAGCGGGCGATCGAACTTTGGGCTTTGAGTGCAAACAATTTAGCGAGAATGTGCGATCGTCCGCAAATGCCACCATTTTTTGTAGCACCTGCTACAGATAAACAGCTAGAATCCTTAACCTGTAAGCCTCCCCCCTCTCAATTTTCAAATTCTCAGTCTAAAATAATAGGAGCCTTGCAAACACAGCCTGAAAGCAAAAGTGGGTGATTGCAATAGTCCTCTTGATATCTCAAAAGCCTCCCTGCCATACTTTAAAAACATATGCATACCCTGTTATTCAGCAAGGTCGGAAGCGTGTTGGCATTGCCAGCAATCTTCCGGCCTCTTTATTTTTTGCGGTACTTGAGGCATTGGAGACAAGATGCAGAAGGCCAAGCAAAAGTATAAATTCTCCCCCTGTCCCCATCTGCCCCTCTCCCCAATCTAGAGCTTCTGCCTCTAATTCCAATAGAATCCGACAGCAAGTTTAAGGAATCACTAAGGAATAATTAATAACTTGTTAAATCAGCTCCTTTTGCCCTTCTCTCAATCTTCAGTTTTCAGAAATTCCGATACCGAGACAGACTTCGGGAGACTCTCCAGATCTTGAATTTCGCTTTCGTGGGCAAAAAACTCGACTTCTTTGTCGTCAATCTGGATTTGATAGCTAGCGGTAGCTGTCACAACCCGTCGCTTTTTTTTATCTTCTATTAAAACCCAACACACGACAGGTCTTACCCATCTCTCAACGTGCTGGCTTTGCTTGGTACTCCCAAAGGCATACCAGCCTTTAGCTTCAATAATTTGAAGCACTTTAAAATCGTTATTTGCCATATATCTCTATCGCGTTAACTTCAGTATTCTTCTTAGATAGAACGGCTAGCTTGCTAAGCATGGCAAAGGTTTGACCATCCCAAGCCTCACTTGATAACCTGATTTTTTGTCAGGGGAAGCGGGTTGACAAGGCCTTGTCTGCGTTGTTGCCTGCTAAATGTAGTGCGAGCTTTTTGTACTCTCCCACAATTACCGTAAAGTATCTATACCGCATCATCAAAAATTATTCTCGCATTAGCCTCAACCGCAGCCAACTAGACCTTAGCTAGCTGCATCTAAGTGGATGCTAACTGCTTCTAACGCCTGGTTGGTGAGAGCGATCGGCATACAATCCTGTTAAGACTTTTTGCGGCAATCAACTATCATCTTTACCCGATGGGGTAAAACTTAACTAGAGGTTGCCGCTTTCAATTCTAAGCCTCGGCGCGCCTAATTCCTAATTAATTGTATGGTGTAGTTGATAATTGCCAAACCGTCGATCGCACTCAACAGCCGTGTCTAACTCTTCGATTACCATCACCGTTAAACTGTTCGCCGCCTTCGGTGAAGCCTACGGCGTTTCGGAACTTACATTAGAACTTCCTCCCGAAACCCCAGTGTCTCAAGTGCTCGAAAGCTCGATCGCCCAATATCCTCAATTAGAACAATGGCGCGATCGCACCCGCTTCGGCCTCAACCTGGAATTCGTCTCCCCCGACACCATCCTCCAAGACGGCGACGAAGTTGTCCTCATCCCTCCCGTCAGCGGCGGGTAGGCTAAGTTGGTTAATCTGAAATGTTGCACCATTCTCAATAAGCTTTTTAGGAACAGGCAAGATGCCTGTTCCACAAAGAATTTCTCGCTTAACAGGCAAGATGCCTGTTAAGCGAGAATGGTGCAACATCTCAGTTAATCAAAATTTCGAGGTTTTGTAGTTGTGTTCGATCGCACCACTGCCCAATTCTTAGCCCAAAAAAGATTTATTAAGTTTTGTAACAATTCCGTCGGTAAATCATCCTGGATCTCGATCGGGCTTGCGTGCGGGCCTGACAATCTGGATTAAGAGCCAGATCGTGAAAACAACTCAAATCCTTGTGGTGTGGGCGTCCCGCCCGCCCAAATATCAAAGTTAAATACACCACTCTTTAATTGAATTTAATTGAAAAATCAATCCCGACTAAAAAAATCGGGTATGGTTGACGCACTAATTTGAGCGTGGTATTCTGCGAAAAGAATTAACAAACATCGCAAAACTAGAGAGTTGAGCTATGACCCAGGCCACCAGAACACAATCCACAGCAGCAACCTTCACAGCCCTTAAATGTAAAGAATGCGGTGAAGAGTACGAACTCCAAGCCAAGCACGTCTGCGATTGCTGTTTTGGCCCGCTTGAAGTCAAGTACGACTACGACGCCATCCGCCGCACCGTCACTCGCCAAACCATCGAAGCCGGCCCCAACTCGATCTGGCGCTACCGCGCATTTTTACCAGTCGCTACAGATAACGTCATCGATGTCGGCACGGGGATGACTCCTCTATTAAAATCCCACCGCTTGGCGCGCCGCCTCGGTCTAAAAAATCTTTATATTAAAAACGATGCCGTCAATATGCCCACTCTCAGCTTTAAAGACAGAGTGGTGTCAGTCGCCCTCAGCAGAGCCAGAGAATTGGGTTTCACAACGGTATCCTGTGCCAGCACCGGCAATTTAGCTAACTCCACCGCTGCGATCGCCGCCCACGCCGGACTCGACTGCGTAGTCTTCATCCCCTCCGACTTAGAAGCAGGCAAAGTCCTCGGCACTCTGATTTACAATCCAACTGTCATGGCAGTTCACGGCAACTACGACCAAGTTAACCGCCTCTGTTGCGAAGTCGCCAATACACATGGCTGGGGATTTGTCAATATCAACTTGCGTCCCTACTATTCCGAAGGCTCAAAAACCCTCGGTTACGAAGTTGCCGAACAGCTAGGCTGGCAATTGCCCGATCACATCGTCGCTCCCCTCGCCTCCGGCTCTTTGTTCACAAAAATTTACAAAGGTTTTCAAGAATTCACCGAAGTCGGTTTAGTTGATGAAAAGAAAGTCCGGTTCAGCGGCGCCCAAGCTGACGGCTGTTCCCCCATCGCCCAAGCCTTCCGCGAAGGCCGTGATTTCGTCAAACCGGTGAAACCGAATACAATTGCTAAGTCGATCGCGATCGGCAATCCAGCCGACGGTATGTACGCCTTGGAAATCGCCCGCAAAACAGGCGGCAACATTGAATCCGTCAGCGACACCGAAATCATCGAAGGCATGAAACTGCTAGCAGAAACTGAAGGCATATTCACAGAAACAGCAGGTGGCACGACCATCGCAGTCTTGAAGAAGCTCGTAGAAGCAGGTAAAATCAATCCCGATGAAACCACCGTCGTTTACATCACCGGCAACGGTTTGAAAACGCAAGAAGCTGTTCAAGGCTACATCGGCGAACCCATCACCCTCGAACCGAAACTAGAAGCGTTCGAGCGCGCCCTAGAACGCGCCCGCACCCTCGAACGCTTAGAATGGCAACAAGTTTCGGTTTAATAAATAGTCATTAGTCATCAGTCATTAGTCATTAGTTATTAGTTATTAAGCTGTTGACTACTGACTGAGGACTACTGATTAATAGTCATCAGTCATTAGTCATTAGTTATTAGTTATTAAGCTACTGACTACTGACTACTGACTAAGGACTACTGACTACTGACTAAGGACTACTGACTACTGACTACTGACTAAGGACTAAGGACTAAAAAAATGACCGTCAAAGTTTTAATTCCCACTCCCCTGCAAAAATTTACCAACAATCAAGCCACCATCGAATGCGCCGGCGATAACATTTCCGAACTAATTGAATCGCTGGAAACCAATTGTCCCGGCATCAAAAAAAGCCTGTGCGACGAAAAGGGAGAACCCCGCAGATTTCTCAACTTCTACGTCAACAGCGAAGACATCCGCTTTTTGGATGGTTCAAAAACAGCCCTCCAAGATGGCGATGAAGTCAGCATTGTTCCTGCTGTTGCTGGTGGCTGATTAATTTTTAACCGCAGATTGAGGCAGACGAACGCAAATGAACGCAGATAGTTATTTAAATCTATCTGCGTTCATTTGCGTTTTATGAAATCAAATGTATGTTTGTAGTAGCGCTTGGGTACTCAAGCGCTACTACAAACCTAAAACTTATTTCTTTGTTCGCAGTGCGTCAGAGAATTATCGCACTAGGAAGCTGCCCTTGCGGCAGTCCGGGGACGGCGCCGGCCAGTCACCTGATTGGCAGGAGATGGCAAGGATGGGGATGATGGCGATGATGGCGATGATGGAGAGGGCGATGATGGCGATGATAATAGCTTAGGTGCTTCCAGGGAACCTGGAGATACTGCTGCTTTTTCCGATCGCACTGCTTCTTCAGGAATCTGCATCAGGAATACCAGCAGCGGATTGCTTTGCAGTTCCCGGCGCATCACTCGCTGAATAGCTTTTTCTATTTGCGTTTGAACTCCTACCCAGTCAACATCAACTTGTGAGTCAGCAGTGGCGGGTTTGACAAATTCTGACCAGCGATCGCTCAAAACTGTTTCAATGGTTTGAGTGATTAATCCGATCACCTCTGCGCGATCGGCTGATGTCACTACACCTTTCAAGTGTACTTCTGGTTTGGCAACTAATTTGCCTTCCCAATTCAAAGCCGCCGCTACCGTTACAACGCCATCTCCGGCTAACTGCTGACGTTCCTTGAGGACGCTAGCTTTGACCACGCCCGATCGAGAAGCATCTACCAATTCAATTCCTGAAGGCACTTGGCCAGCAACTCGCATCGAATTTTCAGTTAATTCTACGACATCGCCGTTATCAATAACCACCATATTGCTAGCGGGAATGCCCATGCTTTGAGCCGTCTTGGAGTGCTGGATCAGCATCCGATGTTCCCCGTGCACTGGTAAGAAGAACTTGGGACGAGTCATGTTAATCATTAACTTTTGGTCTTCTTGACAACCGTGACCCGAAACGTGAATGCCTTTGTCGCGGCCGTAAACCACGTGTGCTCCCAGCATCATCAGTTTATCGATCGTGTTTACCACTGCGATCGTATTTCCGGGAATCGGATTAGCCGAGAAAATGACTGTATCGCCCTTTCTGATTTTCAGTTCGTGATGTTCGCCGTTAGCAATGCGAGTCATCGCCGCCATCGGTTCGCCTTGGGAACCTGTAGTTAAAATCAGTACCTTGTCTTCAGCCAAATTGCGGATTTCTTTCAGCGGTTTGAAAATACTATCTTCGCATTTGATGTAGCCGAGATTGCGGCAGTGGGCGATGACGTTAAGCATCGACCGGCCAACCACTCCGACATACCGATTGTTTTTCTTAGCCAAGTCCAAAACAATTTGCAATCGGTGTACCGACGAAGCAAAAGTCGTCAGCAGCACTCTTCCCGGTGCTTGAGCGATAATTCTGTCTAAATTCGGCGCCACAGAACTTTCCGAAGCCGTAAAACCGGGAACTTCCGAGTTAGTAGAATCGCTAATCAAGCACAACACGCCTCTTTCGCCGTACTCCGCCAGCTTTTGCAAATCAAAATGCTCGCCGTCTACAGGAGTGTGGTCAATTTTAAAGTCTCCGGTGTGGATCACAATTCCCACGGGAGTGTGAATTGCCACAGTAAAACTGTCGGCCATCGAGTGAGTGTTGCGGATGTATTCGACTAAGAAATTCTTGCCAATTCTGACAGTATCCCTGGGTCGAACCGTTCTCAATTCAGTACGGTGAGACACTCCGGCTTCTTCGAGTTTTCCTGCTAGCAAAGCCATCGCCAAACGGGGGCCGTAAATGACCGGAATTTCAAATTGTTTGAGGTGATAAGGGATACCGCCTATGTGGTCTTCGTGACCGTGAGTCACGATCATACCTTTAATTTTGTGGCTGTTTTCCCGCAGGTAAGTCATGTCTGGAAGGACAATATTTACCCCGTGCATTCCATCTGTCGGGAACGCTAAACCGGCATCTAAAAGAATGATTTCGTCGCCGTACTCGAACACACAAGTGTTTTTACCGATTTCGTGCAGCCCGCCGAGGGGAATAACTTTTAGAGCAGATGCAGTTGTATTTTTGATCATGCGTATCCTTTGTTAGTTATTTTTGTTATTGGTCTGTTAACTGTTGACTGTTGACTGTTGACTGTTGACTGTTGTCTGTCGTCTGTCGCCTACTGTCTATACCTCTCCAATAATCCCTGTGGAACAGGCATCCTGCCTGTTCAAGACAAGCTTTTTGGGAGGTTTTTATCTGTTGTTCGTTGATGGGGGCGATTTTTTCCAAGATATTTGTGGAAAACTCCCCTACGGGGTTTTACTATCCCCTACAGTCAGTTGTCTTTTGCCTTCAGTCTTTAATCCTCAGTCTTTACTTTTTGACTGTTAGCTAATTACTAACAGTTAATTACTAATGACTAATGACTAACAACTAATGACTTATCACAACCAATATTCAGTTGTCTGAAAACTCGTTCTCGCTCGTCTAGCTAGCTGATACTGCTGCTAGCTGACTCAGTACGTCCTTTAACTTTTGAGTTACCTCAACGGGCGGATCGCACAGGGGCGGACGGGTGGAGCCTACATCCCAGCCTTGAAGTTTGAGAGCTGTCTTGACGGGAATGGGATTTGTGGTGAGAAAAAGAGCTTTAAACAGGTCAAAAAGTTGCAAGTGAATCTGGGTAGCGACTTGAACTTGACCGGCCTCGAAAGCTTTGATCATCTGTTGTAGTTGCTCTCCTACCAGATGGCTGGCTACGCTAACTACACCAGATCCTCCTACCGCCAACATTGGCAAAGTTAGGGAATCATCTCCAGAATAGATGGCAAATTCAGGGGATGTCAAGCACCGAATTTGACTTGCTTGATCCAAGTTGCCACTTGCTTCTTTTACGGCCACAATGTTGGGGATTTGGGCCAATCTAGCCACCGTCTCGGGCAACATATTCTGACCAGTGCGACCGGGGATGTTATATAACATTATAGGCAATTCTGGAGCAGATTGCGCGATCGCCCGAAAATGATTATATAAACCTTCTTGCGGCGGCTTGTTGTAATAAGGAACCACCTGCAAACAACCATCTAACCCTAGTTTAGCTGCTTTTTGGGTAGCTGCTACTGCTTCTGAAGTAGAATTCGATCCGGCTCCTGCGATTACCAACGCCTTACCGGCCACCGCCTTTTGTACCACCTGAAATAATTCGTACTCTTCATCCCAGGTCATAGTGGGAGACTCGCCTGTAGTGCCGCACACTACCAAGCTATCTGTACCGCGATCGGCTAAATGAACTGCCAATTGTTCTGCTACCGCATAGTTAACGCTGCCGTCTTCCTTAAACGGCGTAATCATTGCAGTCAGAACCCGTCCAAACTTTACCACACTTTCTCCGATTTTAGACTGTTGATTTTTGATTTTAAATTTTTGATTTCAGATGAACGGTTTATCTAAAATCCCCAATTTGAATTTCCAAATTGCCAGGGTTGCCCCTAATTAGAAGCCACCGCCGCTTGGGTTCGCAACAAATTTTTTTCTACCAGCAACTCAGCTATCTGCACCGCATTTAAAGCCGCCCCTTTGCGAATTTGATCGCCAGAGAGCCACATCTCCAACCCGCAGGGGTGAGAAATATCTTGGCGAATCCTGCCAACTAACACCTCATCCTTACCGCTGGCTTCTGCGGGCATCGGGAAATAATTAGCTTGCCAGTCTTCTACCAGCTTAACCCCGCTTGCCTGCTTTAAGATTTCCCTGGCCTCGATCGCGCTAAAAGGCTCTGCAAACTCTAGATTAATTGCTTCCGAATGAGCGCGCAGTACGGGAACCCGCACACAAGTTGCCGTAATTTTAATCTCGTCCGTACCAAATATCTTCCGAGTTTCGTTTACCATTTTCATCTCTTCTTCACAATACCCTAAATCATTAATCGGGGTGTTGTGCGGAAACAAATTAAATGCTAAGGGGTAGGGAAATATATCTGTTTTGGGAGTTTCCCCCTGCAAAATTGCTCTTGCTTGAGCCTTCATTTCCTCCATTGCCCTCGCCCCCGCCCCGCTGGCAGACTGGTAAGTCGCTACCACTATGCGCTGTATGGGCCTAACTTTGTGAAGTGGCCAAACCGCAACTGCCATCAAAATAGTCGTGCAGTTGGGATTAGCAATTATACCTCGGTGAGCAGCCGCCGCTTGGGGATTGACTTCTGGAACCACTAGCGGTACCGTCGCATCCATGCGGAAGGCGCTAGAATTATCAATTACCACTGCTCCGGCTGCCACCGCTTGCGGAGCCCATAATTTAGAAGTAGAGCCGCCGGCAGAGGCGAGCACCAAATCTACATTATCAAACGATCGCGCCGAAACTGCTTCGACCGGCAGCATCTCGCCCCCAAAAGGCAAGGTAGTGCCTGCTGAACGTTCCGAAGCCAGCAGCTTCAAGTGAGAAATCGGAAAACTCCGGCTGTGCAATAGTTCTAGCAACTCGGCACCGACTGCGCCGGTAGCTCCTAAAATGGCAACTCGATAGGATTGAGACAAATTAGTTTCCTCCACAAATTATAGTTTCAACGATCGAAATCAAAAATTTAAATAACTGCAATTCTCAATATCAAACTTAATTAATGTTATGCGACATCAGGAGCATGAGAGGATGGCAATGGTGCAGTTAACCTAAAAGGGCGATCGAACTTCCCGATCGATCCGGGCGATCGTACCCAATGCCAGTTTAGCATCTTTTGTCGCTCGCCCACGCCCAATCCGCATCCGGTTAAGTTTTGCGATATATCTGTATTTTCGCAGGCGCATCCATTGACTTTGACTGGCCGCAGAGGCCGGCAAGATTGACATCACAGGGCGATATGTGCTATGGTGCATCGGCAATTAGTGGACTTAACCTCCACATTCCTAGCAGCAAAAGCTAGTATCCTCAAACCAAAACTATTTGGCAAGAGCCAAAAAAGTAGCCGGCAATGACTTACAGTCTCATCCGGTAAAGGTGTTGTAGTTGTGCCGTTACGAGTCAAAGCGTACAAAATTAAAATGCAGGCAAAGTCAGATTTGTATGTATTTTATTACTATTGTTAAATATCAAAAAAGCCGATGAAAGTAACCCAGGAAAAACTTCCAGCTAGCCAAATTGGTCTGGAAATCGAAGTACCGTCAGAAAAGTCAAAACAAGCTTACGAGCAAGTAATTAAACAATTTGCTCGCGAGGTTAATATTCCTGGGTTCCGCAAAGGCAAAGTTCCCCGTCAAGTTTTGCTACAGCGCCTAGGCCAGACTCGTTTGAAGGCGACGGCTTTGGAAAATTTGATTAATGATTCCCTGCAAAAAGCCCTCGAACAAGAAAAAATTGCCGCAATTGGCAGTTTTGAACTTCGCACCGAGTTTGAAGAATTACTAGAGAAGTTCGATCCTGAACAGCCTCTGATTTTTTCGGCGAAGGTTGATGTACAACCCGAAGTGAAAATGGGTCAGTACACAGGTTTGCAGCTTCAAGCAGAAGAAGCAAAGTATGATGAGGCTCAGGTAGATGAGGTTCTGGCAAAATATCGATCAGACAAAGCTACTTTAATCCCTGTAGAAGGCAGACCGGCTCAGTTGGGAGACACGGCTTTGGTTGATTTCTCCGGTAGATTTGCCGAAGCACCCGAAGGCGAAACTCCCGCAGAAATTCCCGGTGGCGAAGCAGAAGACTTCCAAGTAGAATTGTCGGAAAATCAGTTTGTACCGGGCTTTATCCAAGGCATGATCGGGATGAATCCGGGAGAAACGAGAGAAGTTTCTGTGCAGTTCCCCGAAGAGTATAGCAGTGAAGAATTAGCAGGAAAACCGGCAGTCTTTACGATTACTCTCAAAGAACTTAAGGAAAAAGAATTGCCGGAGTTGGACGACGACTTCGCCCAAGAAGTCAGCGAGTTTGAAACTTTAGCAGAACTGCGCGAATCGCTCGAAACTCGGTTTAAAGCAGACCAAGAAAACAAGACATCAGCCAATAAGGAAAAAGCTATATCAGCAGCACTTGTGCAGCTAATAGAAGTCGAGATTCCCGAAACAATGCTCGATCGCGAAATCGATTATTTGTTGAATCAACAAGCCCTCCAATTGAAAAATTACGGCATAGATATCAACCAACTGTTTACGGAAGAAAATATGGGCCCGATGCGGGAACGCTCGCGCCCGGAAGCAATCGAGCGCCTCAAGCAGAATTTAGCTCTGGCAGAAGTAGCCAAGCTGGAATCCTTATCTGTTGAACCAGCAGAAGTAGCAGCAGAAGTAGCAAAAATCAGAAAGCAGTTTCCCAAAGGAGATTTTGACCCCCAAAGGTTGCAAGAATTTGTAGCAGAAGACTTGCTCAAACAAAAAACCCTGAAATGGTTGGAAGAAAAAGGAACAATCGAACTCGTACCTGAAGGCTCTCTGACTCCTGCAGCAGCAGAAGAATCAGAAGAATCGGACGCTGAAGAATCAGCAGAAGCAGCCACGAGCGTTGAAGTTGAAGTTGTAGGCGAAGATTAGGGCGCAGAATCAAAGTAGTAGGGACACCGCACGCCAGCCCTTCTTCGTGTCAACAAACACGTTAAACCCGCATTCCGGGAGGGAATTCATTCCCTGCCGGACTAGCGGGTCCACTGGTGGACTTGGCGGGCTGAAATCTTAAGTGGACACTAATGGGGTATTGGAGTGTCCCTACGGCTGGGATCGGGGGTATCTCAAGTGCGATCGAATTTTACGTTTAATGTCGAACTACAGTTGAATTTGGGTTAAATAGTCACAAGATTTGGCTCGACTATACCCAATGCCCTGTTTGGCCTGTTTGGCCTGTTTGGCCTGTTTGGCCCATTCCCCCGATATCCGTTCAGAAGAGGCATAATAGTTAAAAGCTGGCGGCTTAATTTAAAGCTTTCATCAGCAGCAGCAAATTGTCTAGAATCCTTGACTGGTGTCTTATGGTTGTATCTCAATCTTCCAATTACCTAATTACAAGCTATAACGATTTTGATGTCAGTTCCAGCCCCAGCAATGTAGTGCCGATGGTACTAGAACAGTCGGGGATGGGCGAGCGGGCTTTTGACATTTACTCGCGCTTGCTGCGGGAGCGAATTGTGTTTTTAGGAACTCCCGTAACCGACGAAGTTGCTGACTCAATAGTGGCTCAGCTATTGTATCTAGATGCCGAAGACCCAGAAAAAGATGTCCAAATGTACATTAATTCCCCCGGCGGCTCGGTGACGGCCGGCATGGCAATTTATGACACAATGCAGCAAATCCGCCCGGATGTGGTGACGATTTGTTACGGTTTGGCAGCGAGTATGGGCGCATTTCTGTTGACAGCAGGAGCTCACGGTAAGCGGATGTCTCTTCCGAGTTCCCGGATTATGATTCACCAGCCGCTTGGAGGCGCTCAAGGTCAAGCAGTTGATATTGAGATTCAAGCCAAAGAAATCCTTTATCATAAGCGTAAGCTGAATCAACTGCTAGCGCACCACACAGGTCAACCGATCGACAAATTAGAGGCGGATACAGAGCGTGACTTTTTTATGTCAGCCGAGGAAGCCAAAAATTACGGTTTGGTTGATCGAGTAATCGCTAAGGAAAACCTTCCGACGGCGGGAGAGAATGTCACTGCACTGAATTAAGAGGCTGTTATGTCTAAGTACGACTCCCATCTAAAATGTTCGTTTTGTGGCAAGTCTCAAGAGCAAGTACGCAAGTTGATCGCAGGGCCCGGGGTGTATATCTGCGACGAATGCGTAGACTTGTGCAATGAAATTTTAGATGAGGAGTTGTTTGACTCGAGTGCAGTACCCCCAGCGGCGGTGGCTCCGAAGCAGGAAACGACGCAAAAGCGCCGCGCTACTTCGGGCAAAAGTATGTTGATGAGCCAAATTCCGAAGCCGAGGGAAATTAAAAATTACCTCGACGAAAACGCGATCGGGCAAGATGATGCGAAAAAGGTGCTCTCGGTGGCAGTTTACAACCACTACAAGCGCCTCAGCTTTATTCATGCCAAAAATAGCGGCAAGCACCCGCCGGAAGAAGTAGAACTGCAAAAATCGAATATTTTGTTAATCGGGCCAACGGGCTGCGGCAAAACTCTGCTGGCTCAGACTTTGGCGGATATGCTAGACGTGCCGTTTGCGGTGGCTGACGCGACGACGCTGACGGAAGCGGGCTATGTCGGGGAAGATGTGGAAAATATTTTGCTGCGGCTGCTGCAAGTGGCAGATATGGACGTGGAAGAGGCGCAGCGCGGAATTATTTATATTGATGAAATTGACAAAATAGCCCGCAAGAGCGAAAATCCTTCGATTACGCGGGATGTGTCTGGGGAAGGCGTGCAGCAGGCGCTGCTGAAAATGCTGGAGGGGACGATCGCCAATGTACCTCCCCAAGGTGGCCGCAAGCATCCTTACCAAGACTGCATCCAAATTGACACTAGCAATATCATGTTTATCTGCGGTGGTGCTTTTGTCGGTCTTGAGAAAGTGATAGAGCAGAGAACGGGCAAAAAGTCAATGGGTTTTATTCAGCCCGGAGAAGCTCAGCCGAAGGAAAAGCGGGCTGCTGATGTGCTCAAGCAACTGGAACCGGATGATTTGGTGAAGTTTGGGATGATTCCTGAGTTTATTGGGCGGGTGCCGGTGGCGGCGGTGTTAGAGCCGCTGGATGAGGAAACGCTGATGGCGATTTTGACTGAGCCCCGAAATGCTTTGGTTAAGCAGTATCAAAAGCTGCTGAAGATGGATAATGTGCAGTTGGACTTTAAGCCGGAGGCGATTCGCGCGATCGCCCAGGAGGCATACCGCCGGAAAACTGGAGCACGGGCGCTGCGGGGAATTGTCGAAGAATTGATGTTGGATGTGATGTACGAGTTGCCGTCGCGCAAGGATGTCGCCCGGTGTACGATTACTAAGGAAATGGTCGAGAAGCGATCGACTGCTGAGTTGTTGGTACTTCCGTCTTCGCTACCAAAACCGGAATCGGCTTAAAAGTTTTCACATTGTCAACAAGTCTTTTAGGGCGGGCTCTCCTGCCCAACCCATACTCCCCACAAGAAAATTCACTCTTTGTGGAACAGGCCGGAAAGCCTGTTCTTGAGCATGGTACAACATATCATATCGTTTCCGGTTGCATCGAAATTATTAGTAGCCGAAATTAGGAGACGGCACTGCCGTCTCCCTACCCAAAATAACATTGTAGGGAGATGGCACTGCCGTCTCCTCTATCATGTCCAAGAGTGCAACCGGAATTGATATCATATCAAGCCAATGCCCAATGCCCAATGCCCAATTCTCATTTACCAATCTATAAAATCATCCTCACCTAACTCAGAAGATAACTCGGAAAAATCCGGTTCAGATTCCAATCTAAAAGTTTCCGACTCCCAAATCTCCAAGTCATCCGACAAATCGACTACTTCCCCGTCAAACATATCAGCCAACTTCCTAGTCGAATTCGCGACATTTCGCGCGTCATCACGCACCGCTATAGCCTGAGCGTTAAAGTCAGTTTGAGAGTCGGTAGAGGCGTTTGTGGTCGATCGCGATTCGGAAATGGCAGGCACATTAACAGCGGTATTTTCAGGCGCTGGCGGGTGTTTTGGTTCTTCTCCACCCTTCCCCCAAAAATCATCTGTAATCTCAGAACCCGCCGAGTTCTGCACCTGTTGGCCAGCATCACTCACAGGATGAGAATTCCTGGGATTTTCGCCCACACGTCCGTTAGAAGTGGGCAAATCCTTGGTGCGGGAACTTTTAGTTTCAGCGGGATTTGTCAAGCCCACTTTTACTGTTACTCGACGGTTAAAAATTTGCAAAAAAGCTTCTGCAATATTAGCTACTTTGTCTTTAACCATATTGAGCAACGGCTGCGAACTAATCTTAACATAAGCAGTATCATTGCTAAAAATTACTAGCTGTCCATGTTGGCGAAGCAGCGATTGAGTGCCATGCGGCCGCACGCGGTCAAGTACCTGTTCCCACACTCGATTTAAATCGATTTCATCCGCTGAATTAGTCGGTGAATAATTTGTTTGATTCGTTTCAGCAGTTGGTACAGGTGCGGGAATCGCTGCTGCAGGTGTGCTTTCTATTCGATTAGCCACAGGTGGCGAAGTCGGTGGAGGATTTTGCGAATTGGGAACAGAAGATTGTTCAATATTAGATGTCTGGCTCCCCGCCGATTGTAGGGGCGGTGCCCCCGTGCCCGCCCTTGGTTGGGGGGGGTGATTTTGTGGTGGTTGAGCAACATTTTTAGCTGGTTCGGCTGCCGGTTGCTGCTGAGTTCTAATTGCTGAGGGCAATAATCCCAACAGCGTTACTTCCAGCCACAAACGCGGCTGAGTGGTGTTTTTAATTTGCACTTCGTGGGTTTGCAAATGTTTCTGACCTGCCAAAATCAACTCCGCATCCCAATGGCGGGCAAAATTCCCCAGTTTTTCCCAAGTGGCCGATGTTAAAGCTACTAAATCTGACCGTTTCGGGGCAGATTTGGCTATTAGCAAATCTCGGTAAAAGCTCGCGAGACTTTGCAGGACGATGAGCGGTTCCCGACCGCGATCCATGAGGTGACGAGTCATGTCTATTAGTGCTGTAGCGTTATCTGTATCAATAGCTTGCAGCAAATCCATTAAGTCATTTTCAGGGACGGCACCGACTAAATCCCAAACTTTTTCAACTGTTACTTGACCGGGAAATAAGCTCAGTTGGTCGAGCAAACTTTCGGCATCTCGTAGACCGCCTTGGGCAATTTGAGCAACCATTTGTACTGCATCACTGGCAATATTGATGTTTTCTAATTGGGCAATTTTGTGCAAGTGAGCAATCATTGCTTCGAGAGGGATGCGGCGAAAGTCGAACTTTTGGCACCGCGAAATAATAGTTGGTAATACTCTTTGTGGGTCGGTTGTGGCGAGGACGAATACAACGCGATCGGGCGGTTCTTCTAGGGTTTTGAGTAGAGAGTTGAATGCCTGGGTGCTTAGCATATGGCAATTATGAACCAGAAGACCGTTAGCGACAAAATTGTGGTTGTCTTCTACTTCAATATCATAAACTCTCTCGACCCCAGCGACTTTTACAGATTCGACTGTCTCCAAACTTGTAATCCATTGAAGAGATTGAATACTTTTTAAAGTCTGATACCCATTTTCTACTGGTTTCAGCACCCATGTGTATGTAGTCGTAGGTTTTACAGGTGTTAGACCTTGTGTAAAATTTAGTGGTTGTTGGGTATCCCAAACCTGTAAGCCAATTGGCAAGGAGTTGATTTTCTGCCCTAGAATATCCTTCTGTATGAATTTGGATGCTTGGACTTCCTTCTGGGGAAATGCTGAGCGAACCATCATCCATGTACCACCAAGCAAGTCCTTCTGGAGTGACGCGATCGAGCCAATCCATTGTGACGTATTTTCCGTTTCCGTTGGGTTTAACAGCGTCAAAGACATCTCTAAGTTGGGGATGGCAGACTGTGTGGCAACAGACTGATATATTTCCGTATCCTCGGTTAGGTGTAACTCGTAACTTTTGTCGCAGTGTCGAAAGGCAAGAAGCTTTGTATTCCAACCATTCCCGCTGCTTTTCTCCGTGTGTCCAGCCCAATCTTGGAAATCGGCTATATTTATTTGGGTAGGTGATAAAACCCTCTCCAAGTAATGTTCCGTAGATGAGTCCGAGTGTTTCTGGTTGCAAAACTTCGGCATTTGCCAAGAACTTTTCCGTTCTTGCATCCCAAAGTCCATGTCCTTTTTTATACGGATCTCGCGGCCAATGAGACTGAATACTCTTAATCCCTTTGCCTTTTTTTTGTAAAAAGTCTGGTATTTCGAGTTGTTCTCCGCAGCCACACGCACAGAGAGGTTGGATGGCTTGAGCCTGTTCGATAATAGAGGCCAAGTCGTAGGATTTTTGTCCGTAGGTATTCCCGTAAAATTGATGTCCTCTGGCAAATCTCCGCAAGCGTCCATCTGTTCCAATTTTGTGAATGACGGTGCCGCACCCACATTCACAGGGGATAGTATCTTCACTCCTTCTTTTACATCTTTTGCTCGTATCCATCCCTGTTCTGTCCTGATTGGATGATTGCCAGTACATCTGATTTCTCGGTTGGCGGTTTTAATCACCAGTGTTTGTTTTTCCCCTCGGTCTAACCACCTCAAAACTTTTTTAAATTCCCAAACTTCTGAAGTTTCGTTATAGCTGATAACTTGTTTTCCTTTGATGTTGGGATTGTCGATCCGCATCAGACCTTCGCTAGTTTTTACCTGAGAATCCCCGCTCAAACACTCGTCGATTACATATACTTTATAGCGGCACTGTACCGGGGAAAATTGAGCTCGTTCGATCAAATCCCGAATGTTATCTACTCCGGTGTTGCTGGCGGCGTCGATTTCGATGACATCTAGTGTCGAACCTCGGGCAATTTCTTGGCAAACGTTGCATTTGCCGCAGGGGGTCGGGGTGGGGGTAACCGTAGAAATACAGTTGAGAGATTTGGCGAAAATTCTGGCACTAGAGGTTTTACCGGTGCCTCTGGGGCCGGTGAATAGATATGCTGGTGCTATGCGCTCTTGTAGGATGGCGCTGGTGAGGGTTTGGGCGATCGCCTCTTGACCGACTAATTCGGCAAATGTCTGAGGGCGATATTTGTGGTGCAGGGGTTCGTAAGTCACGATCGAATATTGGTGGTATTAGCTGTAATCTTAGCTAAGGAGACGTTGTTCGATCGCAAAGAGAGCCCGACTCTCACAGCAAGCCGCCCGGTGGGCTGGCACGGGGGGAGTGAGCCAACAGTAGGAATTAGCACTCTCCCAACGTCCGCCTCTCGATCGTCCGGGCGATCGGCTGTTCTCCGTGATGTTTTCCGCTGCTCGCTCCCAGAGTTACTATTAATTTATGTGTATTTCTTTTTATTTTGCTAGAAACGGAGACCGCCGAACAAACATTTTTTTAGCTGTATTGGTATAATATATTACAGACAATTCACCATTTCTATTGGCCAGTACCAGCGCGGGATTCTCCGATATTTCGGAAACCTGCTTGCAGTTAAAGATAAAGTATTAATTAGAGGGTGCGTGATCCAGTTGCAGAAATCCAGTTGTACCAAGATGATGGTGGAATAATGTCAATGTTGGTTGATCCAGTTGCACTACCAGCTCTACTCTGGAGTCCTGTATAAATATAGCGTCAAATTTTACCCTTTAAAAGCCCATGTCAACCCAAATAATCCTTGTAGAACCAAGGTTGGCAGTAGCCTCTCCCAAACCTAAAAAGGCTAAACCCGGAGATCCGTCCTCAGACCAACTCTTAATAGGAGGGGCGGGATTACTGTTGTTATTGCTTATCGGTTTAGCGGTGTTTACCAAGCTAAAACTCGACGATTTGAGTAAAAAGCTCAAATTTGAAGAGTTTAGAAATCGAGAACTCCAGAAAAAATACAAAATGGCTCTGGAAACCATGTCAAAGATGGAAAAGAATCCCGACCTTATCCACTCGCGAGACTTTAATTTAGACTACCTGAGAATGCGGATGGCGGAAGAAGTCTTTCACTTTGCCATTGTGAACCAGATTAAGGTAAAAGTCAAAGAGAAAATTAGTATTGCCCTGCGTCCGACTCAGGGTGCAGTGGGAGATAAAAACGGGAATGCCGGCAGCGGCAGGCAAGTAGATTCGATGTTTGATATCGAATACGAAACTGGCGATCCGGCGGTAAAAATAGAAAAACGAGTGCTGTTTCGGATTCAAATTAAGCTGATGAAACTGCCGACTCAGGCAACATCGGCGACAATTAATCAAATTATTGACTGTTTGGAAACTTATCTGAGTCCTTCAGACGACCACGACAGTTGGCAGCCAACAATTCAAGGTCGCATCGTTCATATTGAGTGGGATCAAAAAGCCAAGCCGACGCCGATGTTGGTGTTGGAACAGTCGAATGAAGGGGTGAATGTTACCTTTAGGACTACGAGAACGCCTGCCGGCAGACCTGCAAATGACCTTGAGAGCCAGTTGACAGGAGCTAAAAGTCAAAAAAGTGGCAAAAGTAGTTCTAAAAGTCCAGCCAAAGGTGCAACAAAAAGTCCAGCTAAAGTAGGAGGAAAGCGTCCCGGTTCTCGGAAATAAGTTGAGGTGGATTAATATTATTTTCCCGAAAGAACGCCTGTGGCAGCCGATGTTGATGTATCTTGTGCGAGGTAGCCGTCTTCCATGTGAATAATGCGATCGGCTATGTCTAAAATGCGGTTGTCGTGGGTGACAAGCAAAATAGTGCAGTGCTGTTCTTTGGCCAAACCTCGCATAATTTCTACCACATCTCGACCTGATTTACTGTCTAGTGCTGCTGTGGGTTCGTCTGCTAATACTAATTTCGGCTGGCTGACTAAGGCGCGGGCGATCGCAACTCTTTGTTTCTGCCCGCCAGAAAGACTGTCGGGGTAATAATCTATTCTTTCTCCCAAGCCTACAGCTTGCAGCATTTCCTCTATTTTATCATTAGTTTCTTGGGGAGAAAGATGACTGTGCAATTCTAAAGACATCTGCACATTTTGCCTAGCACTCAAGCATTTGAGCAAATTGTGAGCTTGGAAAATATAGCCGATGTCGCGGCGGACTTTAACTAATTTATTTTTCCCGGTTCCCCGCAATTCTTGGTCGAGAATTTTCAGACTACCTTCTTGGATCGATCGCAAAGCTCCAATCAAGGTTAACAATGTTGTTTTACCCGACCCCGAAGGGCCTGTCATCAGCACGATTTCGCCAGGATAAATTTCGAGGTTGATGTCAAATAAGGTCTGTTTACGAAGTTGACCTTCACCGAAAGAATGATTGAGATTTTTAATTGAGACAACTGGTAAAGTATTCATGGTTATCAGTTATTAGTTATTAGTTATTAGTTGTTTTTTATTTCAGAATTGCTTCTTATTCAATCCGTGTATCCGTGTCAAAATCCGTGTCGTGCCTTCCTTCCTTAAAAAATATCTGCCGGGTCAGCCGCCTGCAACTTCCTAACTGCGATCGCCCCCGACACAGAACACATGACAACTGTCATTGCAAAAACAGTTCCAGCTTTCATCAAAGTCATATACATCGGCAAACTCGTAGCACTTCTCCCTAAATTGTACAGCACCAGAGAAACCCCAAACCCTGGCAAATAACCAAGAATTGCCAAAATCAAAGCCTCTTGAAACACCACACCCAAAAAGTAAATGTCCTTATATCCCATCGCCTTCAGCGTAGCGTATTCGGGTAAATGATCGGTAACATCAGTATAAAGAATTTGATAAACAATCACTATCCCAACGATAAATCCCATTGCCGCGCCGAGAGTGAAAACAAATCCGATTGAGGTACTTTCCTGCCAATATTTTTTTTCAAAATCTACAAACTCTTCTTTAGAAGAAATTCTCACATCATTCGGCAAAGTTGCCCTCATTTTATCAACAACAGCCTTAACATCTGTTCCCGGCTGCAAGTGAACAATACCTATATCGATTAAACCTCTTGTTCTCCGCGTAGAAAAAATCCGCATAAAGTTCAAATCGCTGGTGACAAGATTTCCGTCTGCACCGAAAGATGCCCCTATAGTAAATAAACCATCTACCCTAACGCGGCGATTGTCAACTTCAGTTTCAACAACTTTTCCCTGTTTGAAATATTCTGCTACTGGCCCAAACTCCGGCCGGGAAGCTTGGTCAAATAAAACCACATCGGAAATTTTGATTTTGTCCAAATTATTTTGGATTTCAGGCATATCAAAGATGGGATGAGCGGGGTCAAAACCGATTACCATCAATTGGCGGGTATTGCGCTGGTTGGGGTCGGGGTTTTTCCACAACCCAAAGCCTAAATATACGGGACTAATTGCTGTAACGCCGTCAAAACTCAAAGCTTGATACAAGCGACGCTGGGGAAAACTTTTCATGGCTATTAAAGCCGTAGACTGGGTGCTGGTGATAAAAATATCCCCTTTTAACTGTGAGTGAAAGGTGATGGAGCTTTCAAATAGCGCGTCTCTAAACCCGAACTGCATAAACATTAGCAAGTCGGCGAAGCCAATGCCGGCTAGTGCGACGGCTAAGCGCATTTTTTCGCGGGTTAACTGTGCCCAAGCTAGTGGTATTTTTGCCATAACAGTCAATCAATTTTAGATTTTAGATTTTGGATTTTGGATTTTGGATTGAAGAATTTTAGGACTTAAGCACGGGTGTTGAGAAACCGGGTTTTTTACGCTTATATTTGATTCAAACCCTTAATCTCGGTAAAAAACCCGGTTTCTTGAGTCCCCATGCGTAAGTTTTGTTAAGGTAAAATTTAGATATCTATTTTAACTTCAACCTGCAAGTTTGTTAGGGCTGCAACTTTCTTGCTCGATTCCGGATCGAGGCGAATTCTTACTTCGATAACTCTCGCGTCGGTGTCGGCTGCGGGGTCTGTATTGAGGACATCTTTTTTGCCGATTTGTTTGCCAATGCGAGCGACTGTTCCTTCCAAAGTGCCTGCAAATACGGGGCTGCTGACGGTAGCGCGCTGGCCGTTTCGCACTTTAGCGATGTCGGTTTCGTAAACTTCTGCTACGGCGTACATTTGATCGGTGCGGCCTAGTTCTACGATGCCATTTTCAGTGTTGATGCCTTCTCCTTGTCGGGTGTGAACTTTGAGGATGTAGCCGGATACGGGTGCTTTGACGTAACTTAAGTTTAAGTCTACTTGAGCTTTTTGTCTGGTGGCGATCGCACTTTCTACGGCTGCTTGGGCCGCTTGCACGTCTTCGGGACGTACTTCGGCAATTTGGTCGAGATTTGCTTTGGCTTGATTGATTTCTTCTTGGCCGGTTTCTGCTTTTTGTTTGAGTATTGCTTCGGCTTGATTAATTTGTTCTCTACCAGTTTCTATCTTTTGATTTAAGGTGGCTCTGGCTTGGTTAATTTCCTGCCTACCTGTTTCTAACTTGCGTCGGAGATTGGCTCTGGATTGATTGATTTCCTGCTTGCCTGTTTCTACTGTTTGTTTGACTGTGGCTTTAGTCTCGACTATTTGCTCTTGCAGTGTTTGCACTGTTGTTTCTAATACAGCTTGAGCTTCTTTGACTCTCTGCCGAGCCGTCTCTACTGCTAAACGTTTGGTGTCGTAGGCGGAAGCAGAAATTGCGCCTGTTTCGGAAAGTTCTTTATTGCGTTGTTCCTCGGCTTCGGCGTTGGTTAATTCGGCTTTTAGCCGATCGACTGTAGCATTTTGAGAGGCAATTTCGCCGCGCAATTGAGCTTCTAACCTAGCCAATTTGGATTGCTGCACCTCTGTTTCTCTTTCTAATTGTGCCTCAAATTTGGCAAGATTAGCTTGTTCTGCTTCGGTTTCTCTTTGCAGTTGTGCCTCGAATTTGGCGACGTTAGCTTGTTCGGCTTCGGTTTCTCTTCGTAGTTGAGCTTCTAAGCGGGCGATATTGGCTAATTCGCCTTCGGTTTCTCTTTGCACTTGTGCTTCAAACTTGGCAACTTCTGCTTTCCCGGCGCCGACAACGCCTGTTTTTGCGCCTGCTTGAATTTTCGCTAATTCTGCTTGTTTGACTTTGACTTCTTTGTCGGCTTGTTGGAGGATTGCTTGGAGCCGATCGCGCGTATCGAGAACTGCTATGATTTGTCCTTGACTGACTCGATCGCCCTCTTCCACCTGCAACAGTTCAATTCTTGCTCCCTCCGACGCCGAAGGGGCCGACAATTTGATAACTTCCCCCTGCGGAGTCAACCTACCCAAAGCGGTAACGCTGTTGCGGGTGGCGACGGAAGTTGCAGCCGCCGTTGCAGCCGCCGCCTGTAACTCTTCGGCTTTTTTAAGTTGAGATACTTGCCAAAAACCTACTCCTGTGGTAATAACAGTGGCGGCGATCGCTAAACCGATGATTCCTCGCCCTGGGGGTTTTAAAAATGATTTATCCTTGAGCCGTGATTCCTTTCCCATTACTTATAAAGTAGGTGATTTCCTAATTAAGTTTTGCCCACCTACTATTAAGTATTGTAAACCAATTTCAGCTATTTAGGGATATCAAAAAGCACCTCTGTCATGTAATGTTCTGCCCAATCTTGACCGAAAGCTTTTTCGAGTACGCGGCGGGTTTTGTCGTTTTGCTGCTGCTGGGTGCAGTAGTAAATTTGAGCGTCGAGAATTTCCGATGCTTCGGTGGCAGAGACAGGTTCGGAAGCGACTGCCTGTTTGCAGTGAATTTCAACGTAGGATTCAACAATATCCAAAAACCGACTGTTTTCTTCGATCGACTCTGGCCGCACAAACAGACAAAATTCTGAGAAAATATCCCCCCATTCGGGAATTTGGCGGGGACAAGAAAATTGCTTGAGGGGCAAAATTTCCAGTTGGGTTCGGTAGGTTTCCGACAAAGTTCGATCTCGATTGAGGGGAGAAAGGTCTGCGATCGCGGCGCTAACTTGGCCTTTGCCTGCTACGATATCCGTACCGAACATCGGCAAAGCATAATTCGGTCTGGGAAACATCACGCAGTGCAGAATGTCAAGTACCGGCCCGACTTTAGCGAGTTCGAGGTGTATTTTGCGGAACTGGGGCGTTTGATAGCAGCGGTTTTCAATGATCAGTTTTTCTCCTTCCAAGCGGCCTTCTACATATCCCAACTCAGCGGGCAGGTGGTAGGGTTCGAGGTCGAGATAGCGGTGCCATACTGCTTCCATCCGGTCTGCTAAATCGCGGATGAGATGGTGCTGTTGGTCGCGTAGAGAAGGCTGGGATGTTTCTAACATTCTTATTTATCGTGCGATAGCTTAATTAAACTGGATTCTACTGTTGCAGGATGCAGGAAAAAAGGTAGATACTTTAACAATATCAGTAGATTGACTTAAGATTGACTTACGATCGAGCAAGTTTTAGAGGAGATTTTGTATGTTTGGTCTGGGATTGCCCGAAATGGGCATTATTGCGGTGGTTGCCATACTAATTTTCGGCCCCAAGAAGATTCCTGAGTTAGGAAATGCTTTGGGCAAAACGCTGCGGAGTTTTAAGGAAGGGGTTGGTCAATCGGAGGATGAAGCTGTTGAGAAGGATAAAGAGGAAGAGGGCCAGCCGAAAGTGTAAATTAGGTTTGTAGTGAGGATTTTAGTCCTCATTTTTAAGGGTTCAAGCCCTCACTACGAACCTATTCGGGAAATTTGCCTTCTCTAACTTCAAGGGAATAATCTTTCACAGCTTGGGTAATTGTTTCTCGCAAATTGGCGTAAGCTTTGGCAAAAGGCGGCTGTTTTTCAGAAAGTCCCAGCAAATCGGAAGTAACTAATACTTGTCCGTCGCAGTGCGGCCCGGCGCCGATACCAATGGTGGGAATAGTTAATTTTTGGGTAATTTGAGCGGCTAAGTCGGCGGGAATGTGTTCTAAGACGATCGCAAAGGCACCGGCTTCTTGAAGTGCGATCGACTCTGCTATGATGCGATCGGCTGCATAAGCCGTTTTTCCTTGTTTTTTATAACCGAGTTGGTGTACAGACTGCGGAGTTAAACCGACGTGTCCCATCACCGGAATTCCGGCGGATGTTAGCTGCGAAACTGTAGCCGCCATTGCTGGATATCCACCTTCTAATTTTACAGCTTGAGCGCCGGTTTCTTTCAAAACTCTCCCCGCCGAGTGCATGGCTTGCTGGGGACTTTCTTGGTAAGTCAAAAACGGCAAATCGACAACAATTAATCCTTGTTTAACTCCGCGACGCACAGCTTTAGCGTGGTGCAGCATTTCATCGAGGGTTATGGGTAGGGTTGTGTCGTAGCCTAAGACTGTCATGGCGAGGGAATCGCCGACTAGGATGATATCTACGCCTGCTTGATCGATGAGTTGGGCGATCGCATAATCATAAGCTGTCAGGGCAACAATTGACCGCCCTTGTTGTTTCCACTGAATTAATTGATGAGTAGTGACTGACATTTTAGTGCAAAAATATAATATTATCTGTCTTCTACAAAAACATCCTCAAAGTCTCTATAACCACTCAACACCCTTTCAATTTGGATACCATTTTTAATAACCCGGTAAAAAATTACATATTTATCTACAGGGAAACTGCGTAGAGACGGTGCTAATTCCTCACGACTGCGCCCCATTTCTGGAAAATCTGCTAATAAACGAATTTTTTCCTGAAAAACATTAAGAAAATGGTTGGCTGCATTGGCGCTAAACAGCAACAGATAGTTCGTGAGTTCCCTTAAATCTTGCTTGGCAGGGGCACTCAAAGTGTATCGACTCATTTTTCACCCTCATCGGCTTGCTGAATCTCCTCACGCAGTTCTCTTAACACTTCTTCACCATCAAAAACCTCTCCGCGATCGGAAGCTTCAATTCCAATCATTATTTCCTTGCGGAGTTCCTCTAAACGCACCAAGCGTTCCATTTCTCGTTGTTCTAGCAATCGTAACGCAGCCCATACCACTTCAGAAGCTGATGAGTATCTACCGTTGTTTACTGTTGACTGAACAAACTGCTCTAGTTCGGGAGTTAAGGATATGTTCATTACGTTGAGTCACCTATTTGAGTCAACTACTATTTCCCATAATAACAAAAAACTATCAAATTTTGCGATCGGGATTTTAAACAATGAATCAGAGACAAGTAAGCTCTAATGTAGGTATAGCCAGCATTTAACGTTAATAATTTAGATTTTACACGCGAATATAGCTTTGCATTCCCTCCGCCGGCAAAACAATCAACCGCTGATTTTTCAAGTCCGGTTCTAAACCCAAATCTTCGAGGGTAATTAAGCCCAGTGAAGGTTCTTCTCCTGCGGGAATTTCTACACAATCATACCTGCCTTCCCGTTCAGCTACGGCAAGACTGACATCTTTGAACAGACGAAATGGTCGGGTTCCTATTGCTGTATTTCCTTGGATTTCACCAACTAAAGTTAAACCTAACTGACTGATAATATCTGCTGGTAAACAGAGTCGAGTTGCTTTTTTATCTACTAGGACGTTATCGATGGTGATACAGCGTATTTGCTCTGCGGGGATGAACCCTCTTTCTGCTAGCATCTTGTCTACTTCGTTGGTGACGGTTATTGTTGCGGTGACTCGGCCCATTATTTTATCCTTTTGTTTTGCTAGAGAATGTTTTCGTTGTCTTTCGACTGAATGATCTACAAGCGAGGTTGCCTATTTTACATTTTAACAATATTTGTAACTAAAAGCGCTGTTGTTCTTTATTCTTTAAATTGGGTTGAGAAATATGGCAACTTAATAGCAAAAATGTTCTCTAATTATTGAATTACGAAGCTTCTGCCATTCTTGTTTAGAAACATCTGCACGAGTTTTGTCACCCGATGGATCGCGGATATCCCAAATTGTATCTGCAATCCGATCGAGCGATCGCCCATGAGAACGATAATCGAAGTCCCAGAAAGCATCACCGACGCAATCTCCTTGTGTAGTAATCATTTCTCGATCGACTGTATTACGAATAGCATTCCATTCGCGGATGTAGGCAGAAGAATCGTCAGATCGCAATTTGCGACCTCCCAATTGAGGATTCACTTTATAAAAAAACCAATCCGTAAACCTATCCACAGCTTGAGTGCGTGATTCATAATCGCGCGCTGTAGCCCTGTCTAGATTGGCGCCACCGAGTACAAGGGCTATAGCTAACGCACACACCCCTAAAAACTTAGCTCTTGACTTAATTGAAAGTAATTTAATTAGCACGATTAAACCCAATAAAAATTATCAATCTCTCCGATATAGCTGATGATAAATCTTTTGTTGCCATCCATCTCTAGAACAAGAAATTCCTCCTGTTTGAGGTGCTAGAGTAGATAAACACCAATAATTTTTACCATCAAACACAACGCCTTTTTTGATAGATTGTAACTCAGAGAGAGGTTGCCACGGTCGCTCGATATTAGACTCGTCATAATATCGATATTGTTTTCCCTTGACCTCTAAACCCTGATCCGTACCTCCCAACCAATAACGACCTTCTTCAATTATGTTTGATGACGATTTTTGTTGATTACTATCTGTCTTTTTCTCAATCCACCAATTCCTCACAAAACGTTTTGTATTTTCAGAACCTCTGGTCGTAGCGACTATAACTAGCAGTTCTCCTTGTTGATTGATAAACTCAAAACGACAAGGCCCCTCTCCTGTACCAGAACAATCCTTAATCTCTTTATATCCCAAATCAAATAGCTCTTTAACAGAACGATCTCTGAGGTTAGGTTGACCTTGTAAGCTGGGCTGCCACCCTTGTTGAATCAGGATTTGACGCGCCTCTTTGTATGGCATACCTTGTTGAAGAGGTATTTTTTTAGGGGAATTTACAGAATTTTCAAGGCTGACTTGAACTTTTTTATTTAAAGCCTCGATTGTTGAATTTTCTTCTGGATTATTCAGGTAATTCTTTTTACTTGTTGTATCGATGTTTGCACTATTTATGCTGGGAACTTGTTGCTGTGGGGCAGCATCGGCAAAACTTGTATATCCAATAGTGATTAGTCCCATCAATGGTGCAATAATTCTGGTTGTAATAAGAGTGCGATCGCATATCCAACTTTTCATACTCATCGGTTTAAAACCTTTCTTTTTACATAGTTATGTAGAGATGACCTCTACTCTAGGAGTTATCTTCGATAAATGCTGCGCTGTAAGGCGATCGAGTCTCACAGTCCACAATTGGAAATATACATTTCGCGTCGAATTGCTGACCATTCACTAATGCCGATCCGATCGCTTTTGGGAATGGGCTGTCCGGTTCGTTGAGGATGGCGACTGTAAAAAATTGTATCTGCAAGTAAATCGTAGGTTTGCTCGTAGGTTTCGCCGTTAATTGTCGTGAATTCCCATCCTGTCTCTTCTGGGGCTGGCCTAAAACAGACTTCTTGTACCGACTTAACTCGTGGATCGATCGCTTCGCGCAATCTCCGCCATTGATTGCTATATTCGCGATCGCCCGCTTGGAGTTTGCGATTGTTTAACTGAGGATTAACCCTGTAGAATAAGAAATCGGTCAATCGATCGACAGCTTGTTCTCGCGATTCGGCTTTGGCGAGATTGGGGCTGCTGAGCACAAGGGCGATCGCCACAGCACCAACCATTGAAAATCTTGAGACAGACTTAATTGATAACGACTCGATTAGCATAGTAATTTGGTATTAATTCCTACTTCCAACCCAACCACCTTAACAAAGGCACAATTAAATAATGACTAACTCCCAAACAAAGCCCGATCGCACTTCCCAACAAACCAAAAAACACAATTGAGCCCCAAACTTGCAGCCAGCCGAAGGTAACGTTAGACAGTGACAAAATCCCAAAGAAACTCCCCGGAAAAATGTTCCACGCATTCAGCAACAGAAACATTCCCGTAGAGAAAACAGCCACTACCAAAGCGTGAACTAATTGATGACTCCGCAAACCCATTCCCACAGTCATAGAGGCGATCGCAAAAGCTCCCAAAATAACCCCCTGCACACCACTAGAAGCTGTGGCTTCCATCCAGCACAAACCCGCCAACAAATAACCCTGAGCTCCCATCAATCCAGACAGCCAATACTGTTTTTGCTGGCGAAAACTCCCCGCATCCGTCAAACCGATCGCAGTTCCGAACCCCGCAAATCCAAACAGCAACACTTCCGGCCCGACAGCGAAAGTCATGTTAGGAATTAATTGCTGCAAACCTTCATTTAGAAAACTGGCAATTTCCGGGCCAATAGGCGAAGCATAACCCAAAACCAAACCGCCGATCGCCCCCGCACATCCACCAACGGCACCCAGCACCATTTCCCAGCCGGTATCCAGAGAAGCTACCACGATTTGGGCGATCGCGCCGAACAGCACAACCGTCAAATTTGCCGTTTTTTGCGCCCCCGCCACCACGACTTGCCGACAGAATTCTACAATAGCTTGACCCATTGGGGCGAGCGCGATTTTGCCCTTACTCCTAGAATAAATCTCCTGCAAACGCGCCCGAACATCGCCAGCAGTCGCCGGACGCTGCTGCACATTCGATCGCACCATATCGTCCAACAAATTCGCAAAAGCCGGACTCACAGATACAATGTGGCGCCACCGCAACTCACCCGTCATCGGATCTTCAATTTCCGCCGGATACTTCCCCGTCAGCAAATGAATGCAAGTCCGCCCCAGCGCATAAAAATCCGTCGCCGGCACCACACCGCCTCCCACAATTTGTTCCGGGGGACTGTACCCAGGCGAAATCAACCGCGTCGAACTCCGAGAATCTTTCCCCACGGATTCGACACCGCCCATTTGTTTAACTCCCCCAAAGTCGATCGTCACCAATTGCAGTCCACCCAAACCCTTGCTTAGCAAAACTTGGGGCGATTCCGGGTCTCGCAGCATCAAATTTGAGGGTTTAATGTCGCGGTGAATAATCTGACACCTGTGCAACTCCTCTAAAATTTCCACAGCTTGACTCAGCCAACTAAACACCCATTCCTGCGGACATCCTTGAGGGTGCTCGTCGAGAACCTCTTCTAAAGTTTTGCCGTGAATCTTTTCCATTACCAAACAAGGCAGCCGCTTCGCCGCAGGATTTCCCTCCCCGCCTGCAAAATTTTGGGTTTGAACGTGAAAATAACCGTCAGGCTCGACTCTAGGGACGCCAGGGTGCCGCAAAAGTGCCAAAACCCAAGCTTCTTGCTCGAACAGTTTCAGCGCTTTGGCGGAAGTTTCGAGCAACACTTTCAGGACGCGCTCGGTTTCAGTTTCTGTGTCCCAAACTGTGAAAATCGCTGCAAAACCCCCGGAACCGAGGCTTTGTAGAGGCACGTAGCGATTTTTTAGCCGCAGGGGAGCCCCGCAACTATGACAAAAATTGTTGCCCCAAGTCTGAGGGTAGGGCCTTGGGCAATCTGGATTGATGCAGTGAACGGCTTTTGAAGGGGGGTGAGGCACAACCAGAGTAAAAATGGGGCTAAATATCCATACTAGACTTACGCGCAGCTAACGCAGAAACCCGGTTTTCAGCGAGGTTAAATGGCTGTAAGACGGATTTGGTTTGAGAGTACAAGTCCTGTCCATATTATGTGCTATGCTGTCGATTTTTGAGTTGGCGGTCTGGAAGTCACGGGATTTTAGATTTTCGATTTTAGATTGTGGATTTTAGATTGTGGATTTTGGGAGAGTTGGCGCGATCGCAGCAGCAACCTCAGAAACCGGGTTTCTTGGTATATTTCTCGTTTAGCACCAATTTTTCGTAGAAACCCGGTTTCTCGCCCACCCACGGGATTTTGGATTTTGGATTTTGGATTTTGGATTTTTGATTGTGCCAGAGTTGGCGCGATCGGGCTTTACAACCTCAGAAACCCGGTTTCTTGCTATATTTCTCGTTAATACACCCAAATTTTTCCCATCAACCCGGTTTCTTGGCCCCCCACGGGATTTTCAATTAAAGAATTGCATACTCGATTGCAGTTGAGCTCGATCTCCTACCCTAAAATTAAGTATTTATAACTAACTTTTCCTCCCCCCAACCTAAAATTTACAATCTCAAATTTAATCGATCTCCACCATAAAATTAAGTATTTATGACTAATCTTTCCTGTTTCCTCAATCTAAAATCCAAAATCTAAAATCCAAAATCTCTTCGATCCCCAGCCTTTCCTCCTGCATCCTTCGTCGCTGGTATTTCATAAGATATGTTACAAATATTTGCCTAATGTAAAGCAAAATAAATAATACTTATGATGATTAAAAGAATATTAAAATTTGAGAGTGACACTTTGTTGATATATTTTTAACAGCCTGCGATCGGGCAAAAAAATTAAGCGAATACTAGGAAGCGAGATATGGCTTACGCGCAAACCCAAACTCAATCAAAGGCTGGGTATAAAGCCGGAGTTCAAGACTATAAACTAACGTATTACACGCCGGACTACACGCCGAAAGATACAGATATTTTGGCTGCCTTCCGCGTCACACCGCAGCCGGGAGTTCCCCCAGAAGAAGCAGGCGCTGCTGTGGCTGCTGAATCTTCGACTGGTACTTGGACGACAGTTTGGACAGACCTCCTGACCGACCTCGACCGCTACAAAGGTCGCTGCTACGACATCGAACCAGTTCCCGGTGAAGACAACCAATACATCTGCTTCATTGCTTATCCTTTGGATTTGTTTGAAGAAGGTTCCGTCACCAACTTGCTGACCTCTTTGGTCGGTAACGTGTTCGGTTTCAAAGCTCTGCGCGCTCTGCGTTTGGAAGACTTGCGGATTCCCATCGCTTACCTGAAAACCTTCCAAGGCCCTCCTCACGGTATTACCGTTGAGCGGGACAAATTGAACAAGTACGGCCGTCCTTTGCTGGGTTGTACAATTAAGCCTAAATTGGGTCTGTCTGCTAAGAACTACGGCCGTGCCGTTTACGAAGTTCTGCGCGGCGGTTTGGACTTCACCAAAGACGACGAAAACATCAACTCGCAACCGTTCATGCGCTGGCGCGATCGTTTCTTGTTCGTTCAAGAAGCTATTGAAAAAGCCCAAGCAGAAACCGGCGAAGTCAAGGGTCACTACCTCAACGTAACCGCCCCCACCTGCGAAGAAATGATGGAGCGGGCTGAGTTCGCTAAGGAAATCAAAACCCCCATCATCATGCACGACTACCTGACCGGTGGTTTCACTGCAAACACCACCTTGGCTAAATGGTGCCGCCGCAATGGTATCTTGCTGCACATTCACCGCGCTATGCACGCCGTGATTGACCGTCAGAAAAACCACGGTATCCACTTCCGCGTGCTTGCCAAGTGCTTGCGGATGTCCGGCGGCGACCACCTGCACTCCGGTACAGTTGTGGGCAAACTCGAAGGCGAAAAAGGCATCACGATGGGCTTCGTAGACTTGATGCGCGAAGACCACATCGAAGAAGACCGCAGCCGCGGTATTTACTTCACCCAAGATTGGGCCTCCATGCCCGGTGTCATGCCGGTTGCTTCTGGTGGTATCCACATCTGGCACATGCCGGCTTTGGTGGAAATCTTCGGCGACGACTCCTGCTTACAGTTCGGCGGCGGCACCTTGGGTCACCCTTGGGGTAACGCACCTGGTGCAACTGCTAACCGCGTTGCTTTGGAAGCTTGCGTCCAAGCTCGTAACGAAGGTCGCAACTTGATGCGCGAAGGCGGCGACGTAATTCGCGAAGCTTGCAAATGGTCTCCTGAACTGGCTGTTGCTTGCGAACTCTGGAAAGAAATCAAGTTTGAGTTCGAGGCAATGGATACCCTTTAAGGATTTTTGGTTTGAGATTTTAGGTTTTAGGTCGCAAACTTGCTGGGAAGTCTTTATCTTTGAAGAAGATTTACAAGTAAGTTTGCATCCAAAATCTAAAATCCAAAATCTAAAATTTGAGGGAGCTGGGGTCAAAATGGATCTCAAACAAGTTGCGAAAGACACCGCTAAGGTGCTGGCAAGTTACCTAACCTATCAATCCGTGCGGATGGTGGTCGCTCAGTTGAGCGAAACCAATCCTCCTCTGGCAATCTGGTTGAATGACTTTTCCACTAAGGGCAAAATCCAAGATGGAGAAGCTTATATTCAAGAGTTGCTTTTGGAAAATCAAGATTTAGGCTTTCGGATCATGACTGTGCGAGAGTATCTGGCTCACGATGTGACGGAATTTTTGCCAGAAATGGTTTGTACTGGCATTCAACAGGCGAATATGGAACACAGACGCCAGCATTTAGAGCGAACTACGCAACTTAATTGGTCTGTTTCTAGCAGTAATCCTGAAACATCAATAGATTCTGAACCGAATCTGGATAATTTGTCGAGTTAATCGATCGACAAGTGCGATCGAACACACACCTTAGAGATACAAAAAATGAAGACTTTACCTAAAGAGCGTCGTTACGAAACTCTGTCCTATTTGCCCCCGCTGACAGACGCCCAAATTGCCAAGCAACTCCAGTACATCCTGGATCAAGGCTACATTCCCGGCGTAGAATTCAACGAAACCTCTGCCGCTGAAATGCGCTACTGGACTTTGTGGAAGTTGCCTTTGTTTGGTGCTCGCAGCGTCCAAGAAATCATGGCTGAAGTTCAAGCTTGCCGTCAAGAAAATCCTAGCTGCTACATCCGCGTCATGGGTTTTGACAACGTGAAGCAGTGCCAAGTGCTCAGCTTCATCGTCCACAAGCCTAACACCAGAGGCTACTAAAAAGTATTGGCTGGCTAATCTAACTTTTAGGTTAACAGTCATTGCAGATTGGAGGCGGAGAATTTTCTCTGCCTCTTTTTTTATAGCTTACAAATAGCTTTTAACACTTGCAGCAACAAAATTGAAGAGTCGGACTCCATCAGGTTTAGCAAAGGCATTAGCTGATAGGTTGGGTTATTGCCCCCCTGAATATTGACGAACTGATAGTGCATTCCGTTTGTTGTCAAGCCCCAGATTGTGTCTTGATACTTTAAATTTTGATAAGCATAGGTTAGCAATTGGGATAAACCCATCAATGCGTTGATTCCAGAATTTTTACTTTCAATCACCAAAACCCAAAAATATGTATCGCTTCTGATAGGTTTTATCCTGTTGACAGCCAAGATATCAAACCGTCCTTTAATGATATTATCTTCATCTTCAATGCTAATTTCGGCGATGTCTTGTTCTAAACTAATTTTAATCGGGCGGCGGTAGAAGCCAGCCAATCGCATTAAGGGAAAGGTAGTCAGAGCTTTTACCAGTCCTTCAGAAACTCTATCAGTTGAAATGTAGTCATCGAAATCATCCCTAATTTGTATAATTTCCTGCTGTTCGTGTTCTGTGATATCTTCAAGGGATAACAGAGAGGTAAATGAGTTAGTGTACTGTTTTTGAAAGCCGAACAGACGGTGGACTTCGGATAAAGTTAGGTTTTTGGCATTAATAATTGTCGTCATATTTTAATAGTTATTTAATTTTTAGTTATAATTATAACATAGACATTGCGGTAGTCCACTTGCACCATTCTTAGGAACAGGCAAGATGCCTGTTCCACAACATATCAAGTTTCTTGTGGGGTATGCCGGAGAGCCGGCCCATATTCTTAGGAACAGGCAAGATGCCTGTTCCACGACATATTAAATTTTTTGTGGGGCGGGCATCTTGCCCGCCCATGAAAGTGACAAATGGGATAACTGCGAACCTAATTTATCCTTTCCATCACAATTCCATCAACTATTTCATAACCCCAATTATAGTTGCGATTTGCCAACTGCTCGGCCATATCGCATTCGCCTAAATAGCAGAGTTCAACTAACTTTTGATATCCTTCATCTCTTTCTCGCTGCAATCTTGACCGCCGCAGTTGTTCTCTCTCTTCCTCAGAAGGATTTGGTCGCTCTTCTCCCAGCGGATTAATATCGCTAATTCGTTTCATATCCGCCTCCTAAAAAGGGATTGATTCGACTATTTCACCGTCAACTATTTCGTAGCCCCAGTCTGGATTTGCAGCGATTTGTTTTTCAACTATACTTCGACCGAGAGGAGTTTGATAAGCTTTTTGCAAAGAGGAAACACTGGGAATTTCGGCGGGAGTTGGCAGCTCTTTTAGTTCGTTTTTTGGCGGTTCAGCAATTGTTTCAGATGTGGATTGATTTAATGCCGATTGAGGCGCGATCGCCCCTAACTTCCGCATTACACTATCCTTGGTGATTTGCGGTTTTTCGTTGAAGGAAGACGGCAGATATGGTGTGTCAACGCCTTGCTGTTTTGCTTTGAGTGCATCATCGGCAAGGCGATCGCACTTTCGCAAAAATCCCTCCCACAAATCTTTGCCCAAAACCGGGTTTCTCAAGTCAGCACGGGCTTTAGATACTGCTGCTTCCAGCGGTTCGCCTTTGTGCACGTAATACTGAATTCGCTCCTCTTCAAAGGCAGGATAAGGCACTTCCGGCTCGATTTCCCAATCCCGCTTGACTTTCTGACTTTCTCCTAAAGGGATTCCGGCGATAAATTCCTCCCAAAAAGTCGAGGTTAAGCCTTTTGTCATGCTGTCAATAATTTTAAATGCCCATCCAGAAGGATTGCCAAATCCTAAATTACGCTCTTGAGCATATGCTTCTAAAGCTCGCTGAAAGTTGTGCAATTCTTCTTGGGAGTTCCAAGGGCCGCTAAATCGGTAATGAGGCGTGACAGCAACGGCTATTTGTTGGCGGGGTTGCCCGAAATATTTGTCGCTTTTAACTACATGATTTGGGGGTGATGTTTCGGGGAATATTTCTACAGGGCGATTGTTGCTTTCGCGGCTTGTCTGTGGTATAATTACCGCAGGATTCGATGTCCAAAAGTTATTGAGTTTTTCCTCAAAAGCGTCAATGTCCGCCCAGAGTTCTAGGGTGTCGGTGTTGGGATTTTGTAGTTTTTCTTTGAGGAGCGATCGCACTTTGAGTTGCTGTCTCGCTAATTCCTGTTCTTCCTGATTTAAACCGGTGGCTTTTTCTATTTCAGTGCTGTTAGTTTTCACCCATTCGCCGAAGTAGGAATGTTGTGATTGCCATTGCAATAATTGGCACAGAAAAATACTGGCTGTGACCCCGCCGGTGATTTTGGCGAATTTGGGATAGTAGATGGCGGGATTTCCTAGATTTCCTAAAAATATTCCTATTTTCATTTTTTATATTCCTAATTCCCTTGAATAGTAGGGTGATGTTCAGCGCACCTTACCTCGACTAAACTAGCATGGAGAAACTTAAGATTTTCTTTAAGCTTCTGTCTATTCCTGACTGAATGGAGTTTCTAGAGGAAAGACGGGGATCGCTTATTCGATCGCCTGATTGACAGGAGTGAGTTAAACGTAATAATAAATTATTTACTGTACAGATCCTCCCAAAATGAATCCAGAACGCCAAGAGGCTTATTTGAACTTAATCGAGCGAGTGCTTACCTGTCCCAACGGCCAAGAACCAGAAGTTTTGAGTTCCTGTTCCGATTTAATTGATGCGGGATTTGTGCAAATGCTAATCCAGATATCGGCTTCAATGGCCCGCGAAGGTGACGAAGATACTGCTAATTTTTTAGTGCAACTTGCTCGTTTGCTGGGGAAATCTTTGGGTTTGTCGCCGGATTTTGTGCCGACTGGGTACAGTAGTGCAAAGGGGTAGAGAAAAAGTGCGTTAGCGAAGCCCTCGAAGAGGATCGCCTCGTTGTATCATGTTTTGAGAAAAGAGGGCGATTCCCTACCCTTCGGGATAGCTTCGCCTCACCTAATTTTTAAATGCCTCGATGGCTTTACAGTTTATATTCGAGAGGTTCACAAAAATCATTCACCCCAGTTTTAAATACATAAATAATCACCGAAGTCACCAAAATATCAGGGCAAATTTTTGCGGCAACTAAATCTCTAAATGCTGCATTCAATTGTCCGTTTGTCAACTCTTCTTTAACCTCTGATTTGCAGATAGCAACGCGGCATCTTTTGGCCAATCCGTCTAACCAATTTTCCGAGATATTCGGTTCTTGTCCGGCTTGAATTGCTAGAGATATCGCTGCATCTTCGATGTTACCTTCGCAATCTTCGATGGCGTCTAGGGCTTTTAGGGCTTCGGGATATTCTGCTAATTGCGAGCGGAATTGGGCAATTTGTTGTGAGGTAATAATCACCATATTATTTTCCTGTGTTTTCTGCTTGCGGGATAAGTTTAGCAATTAAAGTTGCTATTATAGCATTTTTTGAGCGAGGGTGGAATTGGGCGATCGAACTTAATTACATTTTCCACTAATATTTTGCACTTCGCAATAGTCGGGCTGGGACTTAAACTCTCGTATTAAAGCTTAAGTCCGGGCTATGAGGAGTGATGTTAAAATTGACCAAATGCGGCGCTAAAATAAGTTTGCAGGACTCATATTTTTAGGGAGTTAAGAAAAATGACGACCGTTACTTTAAACTTAGATACTGTCGAACTAACAGACGAACAGTTTTACCGTTTATGCCAGATGAATCGAGATTGGCAATTTGAACGGACTGCTAAAGGAGAAATTATCATTATGTCACCCGTAGGCGGAGTCAGCGGCAATCGAGAAGCCGATTTAATTACAGATTTGGGCTTATGGAACCGTCAAACGCAGCTAGGGAGAGTGTTTAGTTCTTCCACAATTTTTCGCTTGCCTAATAATGGCGATCGATCTCCAGACGCGGCTTGGGTTAGCTTAGAAAGATGGTCTGCTTTAACAGAAGAACAACAAGAGAAATTTCCGCCAATCTGTCCTGATTTTGTCATAGAATTGCGCTCGCGCACAGACCCGCTGCTGCCGCTTCAGGAGAAAATGCAGGAGTATCTAAACAGCGGCTTGCGTTTGGGTTGGCTAATTAATCCTCAAGACGAACAAGTAGAAATTTATCGCCCTTCTCGCGAAGTAGAGATTGTACAATTTCCTGTAATTTTATCGGGAGAAGATGTCTTGCCCGGATTTGTGCTTAATTTGCCGATGATTTGATATTGCATCAAATTTTTCCTGTTTCCAACTGTATTTTCTTCGGACAAATATCATCATCGTACCAACCAGTCAAAGCCACCGCCAAAGCATCCGCCGCATCATCGGGTTTCGGAATATAACCCAACTCCAACTCCCGCGCCACGGCCTCTTGCACTTCGGATTTATCTGCATTACCGCGGCCGGTCAAAGCTTGCTTAATTTGAGCCGGCGTAAACTCGAACAGCGGCACTCCACACTGCGCCAATACTAGGGTCAAAACGCCCCGCGCTTGCGCTACAAGTATGGTATTTCCCATCTTGTAAAAGAACAGTTTTTCGGCAATTGCTATATCAGGTTTAATCTGTTCAATTACTTCGTGCAAATCGTCGTAAATTGTTTTCAAGCGCTGTCCCATTTCCTGTTTTGGCGTTGTTTGTATGACGCCGCAATCAATCATGGAAACGCTGTTTTTATCTTGTTGGCCGGGGACAATTTGACAGGAAATTGCCCCGTAGCCAAGATTTGCTAAGCCCGGATCTAATCCTAAAATTCGTTTTTCCATTGCCAGAATTAGTAATTGGGAATGGGAATTAGGTATGAAAATTTGGGAAGGTTTCATCACCACCAATTACCCATTTCCAATTACCAATTACCAATTACCCCTCAGTTGTTTCTAGGCCGAATACCCGATCAAACACTTTAGTCACTTTATACCCCGAATCTATTGATTCTAGCGGGTCTTTCCGCAACCGGTGCCGCAAACACAGAGTCATCACCCGGCGAATATCGTCCACAGTCACCTCTGTGCGGCATTCCAAAGCCGTGAAAGCTTTCGCAGCCCGATTCGTCACCAAATCGCCCCGCAGCCCATCTACGTCCAATTCCGCGCAAACTTGGGAGATTTTTACCCGCAACTCTCGATCGATAGTTACCGATTTCAATCTTTCTTGGGCTTCCACCAACCTCTGCTGCATTTCATCTTGTTCGCGCTGGTATTTCGCGAGAAACTCCGGCGGATTTTGGTCAAAACTCGATCGCTGTTCGACAATTTCCACTCTTAAATTCGGGTCTTTTACAGTCCGAATTTCTGCGTGCATCCCGAATCTGTCGAGCAACTGCGGCCGCAATTCTCCTTCTTCTGGATTCCCGGAACCGATTAAAATAAACTTAGCCGGGTGGCGGATCGAAATGCCTTCTCTTTCAACAGTATTCCAACCGCTGGCGGCGGAGTCGAGCAACACATCGACTAAATGATCGTCGAGCAAATTGACTTCATCCACGTACAGAATGCCGCGGTTAGCTTTAGCTAAAAGCCCCGGTTCAAAAGCTTTAACACCTTCCGACAAAGCTTTCTCGATGTCGATCGTACCGCAAACTCGGTCTTCGGTAGCGCCCAAAGGCAAATCTACCATTTGGACTTTTTTGCGGGCGATTTTAATGTCAGTTTGAGATAAAGTGCGATCGCGCACCTCATCGCTCATCAAATCAGGATCAGTGGGATGACTGTTAAAAGGATCGTCAGCCACCACCTCAATTTCCGGCAGCAAATCAGTGAGGGCGCGGATTGTGGTAGATTTACCAGTACCTCGATCGCCCATAATCATCACCCCGCCAATTTTGGGATCGATGACATTCAACAGCAGCGCCAGTTTCATCTCCTCCTGGCCAACAATTGCAGTGAAGGGAAAAACAGCGCGGCGGGCTGCGGTAGCGGTAACGGTTGGTAGAGCGCCCGCATTTAGGGTATTGCTGACTTCGGCAGTAGGACTCACAGGATAACTCAAAATATAATAATTGCTTGTTTATTGTAGGGGATAAGGGATTGTCTGGGGCGATCGCACTTGTAGGATGCGTGAGGGCGAGAAATCTTTGACTGGTGGCGTGTGACTGTTGACTTTCACGCACTTTGGTCTTTCCGCAGTGAAGTGCAACTAAGCTTTTCTGTATTTAAATTGCACCTTTGGGGCGGGCAGGATGCCCAACCCATACTCCCCACAGGAGTTTTAAGCAAAATCACCAGTAAATTAAATGCGGGTAGATTGCAAATTTTGGGCGATCGGCAACCCTAATGTAAACTTATGTAACGATTCACCGCGCTTCGCATAAAAACCTCAACTTCCCCCAGATAGATAATTAAGAGCGTTTTCAACCAACTATTTTTCAGGGGTAGTATGACTGAACTTAACATCGGGGCATTGACTGACGGCAAAACCTACACAGGTAGTGTTGACACTACAAATATTTTTGACCTTTACAAATTTAACATCAACAGTCCGGGAAGTTTCAAATTCACGATCGACGGTTTGAGCGGGAATGCCGACATATTTTTGTTAAACTCTAGTGGCGCACCACTTTACAGTTCCACCAACGCGGGAACCAGTGCAGAAACAATTAGTGTTGACAGCTTACTAGCCGGAGACTATTCAGTCAAAGTTTTGCAAATCAGTGGCGACATCAAATACACGCTGAATTTAGCACCAACTAGCACTCAAAAATCATCCGACGCAGACACCCTCACCGGTGCACAATCAGATTCTCCACTTCCCTCAAACAGCGCCGAAACTTCGGAAAAACCCACTGCAAACATAGATGTAATTACAGGAACTCCTGTTGAAGACAAGACTGTCACCGCAGAAACAACATCAACAACTACCGACAAACCAGTCACTACCGACTCCGAAACAACTCTCACATCTGAACCGGAAAAATCTGTAGCAACGACTGAATCTGCGGCAGAAACAACATCAACAACTACCGACAGACCAGTCACTACCGACTCCGAAACAACTCTCACATCTGAACCGGAACCACCTGTCGCAGCGACTGAAGCAGCCACAGAAATAACCTCAATAACTACCGACAAACCAGTCACTACCGACTCCGAAACAACTCTCACATCTGAACCGGAACCACCTGTCGCAGCGACTGAAGCAGCCACAGAAATAACCTCAATAACTACCGACAAACCAGTCACTACCGACTCCGAAACAACTCTCACATTTGAAGCGGAAAAACCTGTAGCCACGACTGAATCAGCTAGCGAAGAACTGCCAAATGAAGAGACTACATCAGCGGGGGAAATCGCACCAGACAAACCACCAACCGATTCGGCAATTTCAATCGCCGAAGAACCCAGCGAAACTGCTGCCACCAACAATCCAAATAGCACAGCCGCCGCCAAAACAGATGCAGTTGCAGGCGAAACAGTTGCCACTCAAGAATCAAAAACAGGCGAGACGGTAGTTACTATTTCCCCAGATGCCAGCAAGCCAGAAGACGAAACAAATACTGACACTAGCAACGGGGAAGAAACAGAGAAAGAGAATTCAACTACTACCGTAGCAACAACTGAAACCCAAAAAGAACCAGAAGCGACTACAGATAAAAAGTTAATTTCTCCCTTTACATCGGGGGTATTTACTACGGATCAAACAGGTCGCATCAGTATAGACTACACATTTGATGGTGGGAGGTTCCAAGGTGAGTTAGCTATTTTCAGCTTAGACGATTTAGACAAATTTGAACCCGGTTCGGAAGCATTCATTAAAGAAGTAGCTGCGCGTTCTTTAAGTAACTCGGTGAAAGGTCATGTAGTGATTAATGATGCTACAGAAGGTGCACGGTTTTCCGGTTTCTTAGGAGAGAGTAATGCCAACGAAGGAGTCTACCTAGGAGTCAAGAGTTTTGCCGTAACTGCTGGGGGTAAATATGGGGTGATGTTAGTACCCAACGGTAGTGTAAAGTCTGTGTATGATAATCCGACTGTTGGCGGCGCTCAACGTCCTTTATTTTCTATGGCAATGGCGAATCCTGTGGAGGGATTTCACTTTGGTCAAATTGCCGATGTCACGGGAGAAGGCAATACCTTTGTCATGGAGGATATGCGGTTAGATTCGGGGAGTGATAGGGATTACAACGATATCATTTTCCAAGTGCGGGGTGCGACAGCAAAAGCTGCTTTGCTTGATACTGTGATTAACCAGGATAAAGAGTGGCGAAAAACTGATTTGGGCAAGGCACTTATTGCTTATGCGAAACCTTACATTACCCCGGAAGCAAAACCAAATGTAGATGCTGAATTATCAGATTTACTGGATGATTTAGAAAAGGAAATTCTGAATCCATCAACTTCAGATCAAGAGACTCCCACCACTCCAGCGCCTACCGCTACTACCGACGAAGATACTACTGATTCGACTCAGGTTGAAACAACGGATCAGGTAGATACAAAGCCTACTACTCCATCGGTGACGACTGAGGAAGAAGTCAAAGATATTGCGAATAATTCTGGTGATTCGACTCAAGTTGAAACTACCGACAAAGTAGATACAAAGCCTACTAATCCAGCAGTGACGACTGAGGAAGAAGTCAAAGATATTGCGAATAATTCTGGTGATTCGACTCAAGTTGAAACTACCGA
>NZ_JAUBTS010000023.1:0-100947 GCF_036705105.1 Microcoleus sp. B9-D4 | reverse complement strand
ATGGTTATCAAATGGGATCGAAAAATCAAAAATAAAGGCAATGCTATTTTATCCGGTTTAGCTGCGTAGCAGCTTATTAGTTTCTACAAAAGCTTTCCAAAATGGCAAAAGTTGAGAAAATCGCCAGCGTCGCTCTAACGCAGCCCGAAAATTTGTTTTATTTAGTTCTTCACCTAATACATCTGAAAGTAGCTGCCACAACCGGAAGCCAACTTCTTTAACATATATTTCAGAGCGATGATGATGCCTAGCAATTTCTTTATATTTTTGATTGTCCCACGCCCCCCGCAATATAGCCTTTTGCAGATTATCTAGGTGTTTGCCCGTCATGGCAAAAACCAGATGGTCAGCAAATTCTAAGATTTCTTCAACATCCATCGGTCAGTTGGAGGTAAGTTTTTCATTCTATTATAACATAACTAAATATAACTTTTTCCAACTCAACCAACTAAATCCAGCTTTTTTCAACTAAATTCAAAATAAAATACCTACTTTATCCAACTTTATATGACTTGACAGGGAATACGTTCACCGCCAAAATTAAAAGTAGTTAATATTTGTTAATAAGTCGTAAGGAGCTATCTGTGTCTTACTTATTAATCTATGGAATTCTTGCCTTTTGGGTATATAAGGATTCACTAAAAAGAAAAATCGATCCAACTTTTCCTTGGGCAATAGGAAATTTACAATTGGGTTCACTTATATTGAAAAAGCAAGCGATAGTTCCTTGGGCGCTTGGAACTTTTTTGTTAGGGCCGATCGTATTGCCGGTTTACATCGCTAGACGACCTTTAATGGTTGGTGAAGTGCGCGAGGGTGGCACAGCTTGGAATATTCTGAAAAGCTTTGCCATTTTCTGGACAGTTTTTATGTTTGCCTCGCTAGTCTTAACTATAATAGGAGTTGGCAGCCAAGCTTCAACAGAAGCAGAACAGGCAGGAGTAGCGATCGGAGCTTTCCTTTCCTTGATTCTGTTCTGGTTCTTTCCAGTCACAGGGGCACTGATACTGGGACTCTTCTTAAAGAAGTCAAGTATAGTTGAAAGAGGTCCAACAGGGCGTTTAGCAACCGAGACAAAAGAATATTTGACATCTGAAGAAAGCGCTGAAAATAAATAATTTAGTTCTCTTTAACAAAGGAATTCATATGAGCGACGAGCCTAGTCAGAATTTAGAGGGTGTGCCTGCCAGCGAACCCGCGATCGCCTCAGTTACTAATGTTACCAATCAAGCCGACAGCCCCTCGATCGATTCAAATAGTCAAATTAAATTAGAGCAGCAGGTAGTAAATGAAAACGCGACTTATGCTGAAAAGACCGACCGACTAAAAGTCCTAACTAAGTTGCTCAAAGCAGTGACCCCTCTAATTTGGGCGGGTGTTATAATTTTGGTAATTATACCACTTTTAGGTAACTGGATAATTTCACAGTCGGTAACTTCTAACCGCTCATTATCATCTCCAATATCAACAGTTACGGTTCCCGCCCCTCCTGACTTGAGCAAAGTTAACCTAGAGATTCAAGGTGCTATTAAAAAATCCCACGCTCTAGCTGAGAATTTTGCTTCTAAAGAGTTAGATACATGGGAAGGAGAATTAAACGGGCGCGTCGATAGCTTCTTAGATTGGTACTTTGATTATTTTAATCAGAAAAAAATGGAGTTTGCGACTCCTTTTAAGTTTATTGTTTCTGCTGTAACTCATAAATTTGATATGTCAGCAGCATCTCAAAAAGTTGCTGAGAAGTTAACTGAAGATTTTCAAAGAGAATTTGCTAAGCGGGTACTGGTTCCCAAACTTGCACAAATGAGATTGGAGTCAATCTGTACAGAAACCACTAACTTGTATATCTCGGAACTTGGCAATAACATTAAAGGCATTCCAAGCAGTTATAACATCCCTCAAGGAGAGTGGGAAAAGTATCTGAATGACATTGCTGTAACCATTAATGACACGGAGGGTACTCTATCCAATTTTTCGTTAAGAGTATTAATTGGCGGTGGCGGTTACATAGTCGCTAAGCCTTTACTTATTGGATTGGCAGGCAAAGTAGGAAGTAAAGTTATGACCAAGTTTGCTGGAAAGGCTGCGGCAAAGATGGCAGCAAAAACTGGTGGAACCGTTGCCGGTCAGCTTGGGGTTAGTCTGATAGATCCTATTGTGGGTGTAGGTATATTGATTTGGGATATCTGGGATTACGATCACACAGTCAAAGTAGAAAGACCGATTTTGCGTCAGAACATTTTAGCGTACTTGGATCAAGTTAAAATTTCACTGTTAAAGAACCCCGAAAGTGGCATCATGACAGCCATTAATCAGTTAGAAGTAAGTATTTTGAAGGGGATTCAATCTGCCCCTGATACATTGTAATTCAAAGATGAAAGTCAAGCTTAAATCTCTAGATTATTAGTTGAGCCTGAAATATGCTATCAGTTTTTATCCAGAATCTGAAGGTTATACAGCCATAATAAAAGACCTTCCGGGTTGTATGTTTGTGGGGGAAACTTTGTCGGAAGCGACGGAGAACATTGAAGAAGCTAGGGAATTGTGGGTAGAGACTGCTTATGAGTACGGCGAGGAGATTCCTTTACCTGCGACTGATGTTTAGCATAAAGGACGATCGAGTTTGAGGGAGGGTTAAAGGGCGATTCCCTTCGGGATAGCTTCGCTTCACGCTCTTTTATTTTTTTATGAACCGCTGATGCAGGCAGATTAACGCAGATTAACGCGGATGAAGAGTGCGCTCGTACTTTTGAATCAATTCCCTTTGGGGTAGCTTTACTCGCGCGGACTTTTCCCCAACCTTTCCAGAATCCCAGGCCACACGCCCGTAACACGATCGCAAGTACGATCGCCTATAATCGAAACTAGCCCAACTCTCATCAGTTGAGAAACCGCCATGAGTCAAGACAAGGAAGAAATTAGCTATTCAGAGAAAACAGAACGCCTCAGAGTTATCGGTCAGTTTATCAAAACTGTGACACCGATGATTTGGACGATCGTAATTCTCGTAGTCATCATTCCCCTATTCGGTAACTTTCTAATTTCCCAGTCACTAACAAATACCGGAACCACAGCAGTTGTAGTCTCGCCGCCACACGATTTCAGCAAAGTCAACCAAGACATAAAAAACGCCATCCAAAAATCCCATATAACAGCCGAAACTTTCGCCTCAAAAGAATTGGACAAATGGGAAAGCGAAGTAATTGCAAGAGTTGACAATAGTTTCCTCGATTGGTACTTTGATTACTTCACTCAAAAAAAGATGGAGTTTACCGTACCTTTTAATTTCGTGAAATCTGCCGTACTCAACAGATTTGATATGACAGCAGCATCTCGTGCTGTTTCCGAAAAATTAACTGAAGACTTTCAAAGAGAATTTGCTAACCGCGTGCTGGTACCCAAAAACGCTCAACTGCGATTTCAATTAATCACTCAAGATACTGCTAATTTGTATATATCAGAAGTTAGCAAGAATGTGAAAGTAGTTCAAAACAATTATAATATACCGCAAGTACAGTGGGACAAATATCTGAACGATATTGCCACCACAATTAGCGACAAAGGAAACGTCTCGAATTTATCATTAAAAGTATTAGTTGGCGGCAGTGGCTACTTAGTGGCTAAACCCTTAATTTTGGGAGTAGCAGCTAAAGTTGGTAGTAAAGTTACCGCAAAAGTTGCCAGCAAAGCCGCCGCCAAGGTAGCAACAAAAACAGGCGGTACAGTTGCTAGTCAGTTGGGAGTAAGTTTAATCGACCCGATTGTCGGCATCGGAATTATCATTTGGGATTTGTGGGATTATAATCACACAGTCAAAGTAGAAAGACCGATTTTACGGGCACACATTGTAGAATACTTGAAAGATGTCAAAAAGTCCCTGCTTACAAATCCTGAAAGCGGAATTATGGCAGCAATTTATCAGTTGGAAAGTGGTCTTCTCAAGTCACTTTAATCATTGAGCGTTGCTTAATAAAGGTATGAATTAAATAGTTCGTAATTGCCATAAGCCAAGTAGGGTGACTTTTTTAGATTCCGAAAAAAATAATTTATACCGTTAATCAGCACCGTAAAAAAAAGATAAGATAGAGGAACAACTAGAATAGTTGCAAGATTTTAGCGCCTATAAAAATATCATAAAATGGAAGAAAGGGCAAGCTGTTTAACTCAGATTAAAAGGATTTAGTTATCTAGAAATAGAAAAACGATTAGAAGTTTCAACAACTTTTCTGGCACAAACTCACAGAAAATACTTAGCCGGGAATCGCGGAATTCAAGTTAAAATATCACGGTTAAAAAGATTTCCGCAACGCCTCGACTTCCTGTCTCAACCAGAAAACCAAAATCTATCAGAAGTAGAAATATTTTTTATGTGAAGTTATGATGTAATATTTAAATCATGGTCAAGTTACTATAGAATATTGAAAGCGGTTAATTAACCGGGCACACAGCCAAGGTATAAAAATGGAGAAAACAGCGATAACTTATTCACAAAAAACGCTATTTTGGCAGAGAAAGATGATCAAAGCCGAAGCCAGAAATAGCAGTAGGATAACTGGTACTGTATCCCTTAGATGAGTGTCAGTCCCTCGCTCAAATACTCCAAAGGAAATGATCGAGTCGGCAGTTGCGATCGCCCCCTGAGACTAAAATCAAGTAAAATTGCAAGTATTGGTCGATCGACCCCCGTTACTCGACTATATTTGGATTCAAGGTTTGCTATACTCCAGAAATAGACACATATTAACCTTTGGAAAATCAATAGGCCGGAGCTATGACATCCTATGCAACCTCTACAGCAAGAGCCGAGATGAGTGAGATCCGGCGCTTGAAAAACATACTGCCCCCAGAACTCCAAAGTTGGGTAACAGTAGAAAAAACAATAGAAGTTAATCCTACCCTGATCCGCAGCGAAGAAATAGGCAAAGACCAGGTAGAAATCCAAATAGACCTGATCCGCTGGGAACAGCTAGCAATGGATCAGCGTAACCTCCTATTTTGGCACGAAGTCGCCAGAATCCAAAACGACACCATCCCCAGAGACGGTTGGGAAATGGCAGCCCTCGCCATTGGTTTAGGCGGCGCCGTCGGCGAACTTTGGGTGCAAGACGGCTTGCTGCTGTTATTAGCCCTATCCCTGTGCGGTGTCTCCGGCTGGAGACTTTACCAAAAAAACAACGGAGAGAAAAGTTTAAAAGAAGCAATAGACGCCGACGAAAAAGCCCTCGCCCTAGCCACTCGCTTCGGCTACACTCTCCCAAACGCCTACAAAAGCCTCGGCAGCGCCTTAAAAACCTTAATCGAGCAAACCTCCAAAAAACAGCAGCGGGCTAAATACGAAGCTCGCCTCCAAGCCCTCAAACGCAACGCAGCCAAAGCCAAAGCCAAAGTCAAACCCATCACCCGCGAAACCTCGCAGTCAGAAAACGTCTACAATTCTTAACCTCATCCCCCGACGCTTGTTACCGGGGTTTTCCAGTTAACGGTTAACTGTTGACTTCTGTGTTAGCTGTTAACTGTTAACTTAGGTGGCTATCCGGTGCAAGAGATGCACGAAAATTATTAACGACAAGATTAATCAGCCTGAATCCACAAAAATCTTGATTCCGATGTCAAAGTTTGGCAGCGACTGCGTTCAAAAATCTTTGGGCCAAAACTGGCTTTGGTAGACTTAAGTCTATTTTTGCCTTTGATATCATTCTCGGCGGGCGAGTTTGGAGGCATTTTTGTAAAGTTTGTATAAAGCTAGCCTTTTGTTAACCATAATATTTGGTAAAGGTGGAGCTGCTAGGACAGAATAGGCTAAAGACATCAGCTTGAAATTTGAAACTAGGACTTCATGGTCAGTCACACCCCAGAGGCAGATTTTCGGGTTACTTACTTGGACGAGATTCCCTCAGTTCACATACCCGTGCGCTTGAGCGTACTTGAAGCCGTAAACTTCAAGACAACCTGCCAGCAACTTTTTTCGGGAAGCACCGTTCCCAGCAAAATTGTCCTAGACTTCAGTCAGACGACATTCATAGACAGTAGCGGGATAGGTGCTTTAGTCAGCAATCTGAAATTTGCCAAACAGCGCGGCAGCGACTTGGTGCTCCGAAGCCTCAAGCCGCAGGTGATGGCAGTATTTGCTCTCACCAGCCTAGATCAAGTGCTGACGATCGAGCAGCCCTCTGCAACCTCAACTCCCATAGAGACCAACCCCTCGGACAATCACCTACCGATGACCCACCCCTCAGTGCAGTCGTGGGTGAAGCGACTGATAGACATTGTTGGGGCAATAGTCGGTTTGATGATTACAGGAATTTTGTTCGTACCCATAGCAGCAGCCATCACTATCAACGATCCAGGCCCGATATTTTTCGGTCAAACCCGCTGTGGGTGGATGGGCAGACAATTTCGGATTTGGAAATTTCGATCGATGTGTACCAACGCCGAAGCCATGAAAGACCAAATCAAAAACCAAGCTTCTGGCGCATTTTTCAAAAATGACAACGACCCGCGGATTACCAAAGTCGGGCGCATCTTACGCAAAACCAGTCTCGACGAACTGCCGCAGTTTTGGAACGTGCTCAAAGGCGAAATGAGTCTAGTCGGCACCAGACCGCCAACGCCAGACGAAGTTGAGCGCTACGAAGTCCCTCAGTGGCAGCGTTTGGATGTCAAACCCGGGATGACAGGGGAATGGCAAGTCAACGGTCGCTCTCAAGTCCGCGATTTTGAAGATGTCATCCGTTTAGATTTAAAATACCAACAAAACTGGAGCCTGATGTATGACTTGAAACTAATTGTTAAAACTGTAACAGTCCTGTTTAACAAAAATAGTGGCGCTGTGTAGGAGCCCTCAACAACCCAGCCCTGAACTTTCAGGTGCTGTTGCCGACGGGCGGCGGGAACTCAAACTTGATACTTAGTCAAGCAGACGATCGCTAGCGATACCTACGTTAGCATTAAGTGTTAAAATTCACACGCCCAGAAAATGCACAGCTAGTTGCCAGCTCTGGAATCAGAGCATTAATAATTAGCAATTAGCCAGTTCGAGGTCATAATCGAATGAGCCCAGCATGATTTTCGAGGACGAGAAGAACTCACCTGTGTTTAGAAAAGTAGCGACTCCTAACACGGTCGAAGCTTAAATCACTGCCTCCCAAGCTGACTCGGAAATTTTCCCTATTTAAACGCCCTACCGAGGCGGGTTACAGTATCAGAAGTCTCTCATTTGCTGTGCGAGTAAATGGTGCGAAAGGAATGCTCACCTTGAGGCAAAACGGGCTTCTTCAACTCAAGCTTGACTTAACTAATATGTTGCCAAGACCTTGCCCTCCTTTTTATCTCCCTCCGGCGCTGAGTACAGCGGTGGTGGGGGCCGACCAGGGGGAAGAAAGATGAAAGACAAGCAACCAAAGGCTGAGCCGCACATTCAGGTTGAAACAGACCTGAATGCTTTAACATCCGTTTTGGAATGGTTGGAGAATATCGTTTTGCCCCTGTTGCCAGCGGATTTCTGGTGGCAGTGCCGGCTGATAATCAACGAAGGCTTTACAAACGCTGTCCGCCACGCTCACCAGAACTTGCCCCCCACGACGCCCATAGACATTGAGGTAAAAGTGTTTGCCGATTACTTAGAAATTAGGATTTGGGACAGGGGTCAACCCTTCAACTTAGAAGCAAAGCTGCACTCGATCATGCAAGAGCAGCGCGATCCTTTGGACAGAGAAGGAGAAAGGGGACTGGTGTTCATGTACAAGCTCACAGACGACCTTCGGTATATCCGTACCGACGATCGCCGCAACTGCCTGGTAATGCGAAAAAACATTAGCTGAGGGCGCGATATCCGCCCGGTAAGGGCGGCTTCTTTCGCAAGGAGTGGAAGATCCCCTCGCCCCCTATTGTCCTACCCGGAACCCAACCACATCCTCTGCAATTCTGCGGGTGCAGGCTTGATGCACGCGGCTGCAGGACAATTGGCTTCAAAATAAATATTATGCGTATTCTAATTTATTCCTATAACTACTATCCAGAGCCGATCGGCATTGCCCCCCTGATGACAGAACTAGCGCAAGGCCTAGTCAAGCGGGGCCACCAAGTCCGAGTCGTCACAGGAATGCCCAACTATCCCCAGCGCCGGATTTATCCGCAATATGAGGGCAAATTTTACCTCACAGAAGAACACAACGGCGTCACAATTCAGCGCAGCTATCTGCGCGTCAACGGCCCCCACCCCAGCCTCCTAGACCGACTTGTCCTAGACGGCAGTTTTGTCGTCTCCAGCGCCGTCCAAGCCTTCAGAGGCTGGCGTCCCGACGTGATTTTCTCGACAATGCCCCCTTTACCGATTTGCGTCCCAGTCGCCTTTTACGGCTGGATTCGCGCTTGCCCGATCGTCCTCAACGTTCAGGATATCGTCTCAGAAGCAGCCGTGCGCGTCGGCTTGGTCAAAAAAAACGGACTGCTAGTTGGCATTGCTGACGCCTTAGAAAAATTTGCCTACAGCACAGCCAGCCAAGTCAGCGTCATCGACAGCGGTTTTGTCAAAAAATTGCACTCTCAGGGAGTACCCCCGGAAAAAATAGTTTGCGTTCCCAATTGGGTTGATGTTAATTTCATTCGGCCCTTACCCAAGGAAAGTAACTCATTTCGAGAAACTCACAAACTCAAGGGCAAATTTGTCGTTCTCTATGCTGGCAATATTGCCCTAACTCAAGGCTTGCAAACAGTTGTCCAAGCAGCGGCTCGTTTGAAACACCTAACAGAAATCGCTTTTGTAATTGTGGGGGAATCAACAGCCTTGGCGCGCTTGCAACAAGATTGCGAAACTTACAAAGCTAATAATGTAATGCTGCTACCATTTGAACCGCGAGAAAAATTGCCCGAATTGTTAGCTGCTGCGGATGTTAGTTTAGTCGTACAAAAGCGCCGCGTTACTAACTTCAATATGCCTTCAAAAATCCAAGTAATTCTCGCCAGCGGTCGGGCAATTTTGGCGTCGGTTCCCGAAACCGGTACGGCCCAGAAAGCAGTGCAGCAAAGCGGTGGCGGGGTGGTGGTAGCGCCGGAAGATCCGCAGGCTTTGGCTGAGGCTGTTGAGGATTTGTACTTGCACCCTGCTAAGGTGGATGCGTTGGGCGAGCAGGGCAGAAATTATGCTGTGGAGAATTACGGATTTGAGGAAGCTTTGAATCATTATGAAGCTTTATTTGCGGCGGTGGCAGCGAGTCATGCGGAGAAAATATTGGAGCCTTTGCCGAAATAAGATAAGCGCTTGAAACCGCCCGTGCTTACAGTGGCAAAAGATGTTCCGAACACTACAGAACGAACACTCGTTAAGATAAACGCCCAAAAAATGAAAGACTGAGGATCGATCGATTTAATTCCCGAATATACCAGCACCGGAACTGTACCCGCAGCCTTCCAGACAGCCATTACTGGCCCGATTCAAACTAAAATAGCGATAACTGATAAAGGTTTTTGACGGCCAATAACAGCCATTTCGATTAAGCTTTTTAGCGAAAATCCCCTTTTCAGCAAAACGGCAATCTAAATTGCCATCGAAGCCAGAAGTGGAGCAACTATAAAATAACCTTGGATGGCACTGACTAAAAGTAGAATAAATGAAATAATTACAAAAAATAGCAAATCCATTATTGATGGGCTTTCATGTATTCTCTTAGTAAGGCGTTGATCTGGGTTTGATAACCACGACCTTGAGATTTAAACCACTCCAAAACATCACTGTCAATGCGTAAGGTAACTTGAGCTTTAGTCTTAGGGTTGGGCAAGCCTCGCCGAACTACGGCTTTAGCAAACATTTCAGGCGTAATTTCCGGGCAATCAGAGAAATCAATATCTTCATCAGTCATGGCATCTAGGCGTTCCCAATCAGTTTGAGATTTGCTCGAAGTAAATTCGTTGTTCATATTTAGTTGCTTTTCTAGCGGAAATAATGCGGGTATATTCCTCTCGTTCTGTATGGACAATAGCGACTACTCGCCCTTGCAACAAACCAAAAGTCACAAACCTCTGCTCCCCATAACTGAATCGTTCGTCCTCAACCGTAACGATTTCTCCATCAAAAACTAATGGAACGTCGATAAAGTCAATTCCATGTTTGCTAAGGTTGGTAAGACGTTTAGTCTCATCCCACTCAAATTCCATACCTTGATTGTCACTAGATATTGTAACTACAATTTGTCGTTACAGCCACTCAGTTTAACACATATTTGGATTGTTCAGCTAAAGCCGATCGCCCCCTTCGTCCCCTTCACTCCTCCCCATCCCAGATATCACCACACCCCTGCGTGCCCGACACCGCAGCCGATCGAAACAAAACGCTAAAATAAAAGACACTATACAATTTCGGAGTTAATACTTGGCACTTGCACCCGCGCGCGAAAACGTCCTAGCTTGGCTCTCAGACCGCGTTCCTGCTGCCCGCATCAAACACATCCTCGGAGTCGAACAAGTAGCAGGTGACTTGGCTCGCCATTACGGCCTCGACGAAGCAAAAGCCCGATCGGCCGGTTTGTTGCACGATTTGGCAAAATACTTCAAACCTCAACTGCTGCTGCAAATGGCCCAGAAGGAAGGTTTAGAGTTAGACTCAGTGTTGGAAGCACACCCGCATTTGCTGCACGCAGACGCAAGCGCGATCGTCGCCAGAGACGAATTCGGGGTGGTCGATCGAGAAATTTTGGACGCCATCGCCAATCACACCCTCGGCAGACCAAACATGAGCCAGCTCAGTTGTACCGTATTTATAGCAGACACTATAGAGCCGAGCCGGGGCAACACAGCCGAACTAGAAGCACTGCGCGAGGCAAGCTTGCAAAATCTTTATGCAGCCGTGTGGCAAACTAGCGATTATTCTCTTAAATATTTGCTAGAAACTCGCTGCTACATCCACCCCCGCACCGTACTTACGCGGAATTGGGCGCTGCAAATGGCCCGCGAATCGCCGGAAACAGGAAATTCGACCCAGAAGTCGATCGAACAAATCACAAGTTAAAAGTAAAATTTACCAGAAATCCTGTCCTTACTTTTGGCTTCAACCTAACTCCTATTTCCCGTCTCAAACTGCCAACAACCGATCGCGAAAACGCACCGATTCCCCCTTACCGTATCAATTAGGAAATTAAACACTTAATGTCTGATCTAACTCAACTCGAATACTCCAGGGCTCAGTCTACAGCAACGGACGGCACCTCCCCAGACGAAGCTCGCGGCCTGATCATGACCGTTGCCCAAGCAGCCGATGACCGCAAAGCAGTAGATATTGTATTGCTCCGCGTGTCAGAAGTATGCTTTTTGGCAGACTACTTTGCGATCATCACCGGATTTTCCAACGTGCAGGTACGAGCCATCTCCCAAGCGATAGCAGACCAAGTGGAAGAAGAGTGGCAACGCTTGCCACTTCGTACACAAGGCCTATCAGACGCTAGTTGGGTCGTCATGGACTACGGCGACGCGATCATTCACATTTTGAAGCCTCAAGAGCGGGAGTTCTACAATTTAGAAGCGTTCTGGGGACACGCCGAACGCATTGACTTTTCCCCCACGCCGTGAGGATGGCTAATGTGAAAAACGTTTCTGCTTCTATTTGTCCCGTTCCGCAAGAACAGCGACCGATCAATGAATACCAAGAACTTAAAGAATCCTGGTTTTTTAGCTGGGTAACACTCAATTGGCCAGGATACCTGGCAAAACTAGCTTGGGTGTGGGCTTGGAGTTGCTTGGTATCCGGGCCGATAGCTGCTTCTAGCTTTGCTCCTGTCAAGTATCCAGCTCAGTTTGTCCTCAGCGGTGCCGCCGGTGCCAGTTTTATTCTAGGATTAGCTTTGCTGCGACTCTACTTGGGTTGGTTCTACGTGCGATCGCGCCTTTCAAATCCCACGGTCGTCTACGAAGAGTCTGGCTGGTACGATTGTCAATCTTGGCCTAAAACTCCCGAAGTTTTGCTTCAAGACCAGTTGATTGTCAACTACCAACTAGAACCAATTCTCAGGCGTCTGCGGCAGACATTTTATGGTTTGACAGTGTTGCTGGTTGCCGGGGGACTAACTTGGAGTTGTTTGTAATCGGTTCGGGAAGGGAGTTTTTGAGTTTTGAGATTGCCGCGCACAGCCAACCTGTGGACACGGAGTGCATGAGTCAGAAACGATCGCAGAAAGATTAACTTTATAACTCTTAACTGGCAGCTCGCAACTCATAACTTCCACCGGCCCCAATCTAAAATCTAAAATCTAAAATCTAAAATTGATATGACAAGGGGAAAACGAACCCAAGCTCCCGAACTGGAAGTCACACTGCTGCGCGAAGGTATTGTAGAATCGAGGCACCGCGCCCAGGCCGCTGTTTGCGACAACCGCGGGCGCGTTCTGTCTGTTGCTGGTAACTCGGAAACGGCCTCATTTGTCCGTTCTTCACTCAAGCCTTTTCAAGCTTTGGCGGTGACGGCGACTGGCACTTTAGAACGCTACGAATTGACCGATCGAGATTTAGCGATTATTTGCAGTTCCCATCAAGGTACGATCGAGCAATCGCGACAGGTATTTAACGTCCTGTGGCGCTGCGACATTGACCCATCTAAACTTCAATGCCCCATTCCTGAAGGCAAAAAGAGCGCCCTGCAATACAACTGTTCCGGCAAACACGCCGGTATGCTGGCTGTCTGCCAGCAACTGCACTGGCCTCTGGACACTTATTTGCGCCGCAAACATCCTGTCCAGCAGCTTATTTTGGGCAAAGTGGCTGACTTGCTGGCAATGCCTGCCGAAGAGTTTATCAGCGCTCGCGATGACTGCGGCGCTCCTACCTATCTGTTGCAGTTGGGGCAAATGGCGTCTTTGTACGCTAAGTTGGCCTCCGGCGACAATGTGGAGATGGAGCGGATTGTCCGCGCTATGACTCATCACCCGATGATGGTTGCTGGTGAGGGCAAATTTGACACAGAACTGATGCGCTTGACTCAAGGGGAATTGGTGAGCAAGTCCGGCGCCGAAGGGGTGCAGTGCATTGGCCGCGTTGGCGAAGGCATGGGCTTGGCAATTAAGGTGACGGATGGGGGAAAGCGTGCTCAATTTGCTGTGGCGATTCACTTGCTCAAGCAGTTGGGGTGGATTACTCCGACGATCGCCGAAACTCTGGCGGAGACTTACCTAACTCTCAGTGACTTCAAGCGCTTGGAGGTAATCGGGGAAGTTTCGATGCTTTAGGGCGATCGAGACTCGCTCGCCGATTTCAGCAACCCCTCCCACAATCTAAAAAGTTTTTTTGATTTAGGGGTTGCAATTTTCAGAAAGATATGGTTATATTAGTAGAGAGACAAAAAGCGACGCGGGATAGAGCAGCCTGGTAGCTCGTCGGGCTCATAACCCGAAGGTCAGTGGTTCAAATCCACTTCCCGCCACCACATTAAACAAGACAAGCCCCGGCAGCCTAAAAGTTGCTGGTGTTTGTTTTATGCCGTCTGTTTGATGCCGAGTGCGATCGCCTCTTCGACAGATTGAAAGCAGTTTATTTTAGGCGGCAACAAAAATGAGGACACAGCGCTGCTGTGTCCCTAGTGTATATTTGTATTTTTATGTTTGAGAAAAAATAAGACCCACCCTCAACCTAAACACTCAACCCTATAGCTGGTAAAACTATAGTCATTTATTGCAATGACATGGAAGGCGTCAGCCCCTCCCCTTTCCGTTTTACTTTGAGCGGATTAACCCGCATTGGCCCAACTACGCAGCTCACTATCCCATCGCTAAACGCATTTGGGATTGCTTTTCTGAGGATATTATAAGATCCATTGATATCGGAATTAATTAACTGACCAGTCGATGTCTTATACAAACCTCGCTTGATCCGTTTACCCGTAAACATCGGCTCTTTCTCTGTTTTCCCATAAACAGGGATTAGGTCAAGACCCAAGAAGTTAGCCTGCGATGTGTAGGATTCTTCTTGTAAAATTACCTTGATCCCAACCAGTCGAGCTTTGTATTCCAACATTTCAATTAGTCGAGCATGAGGAATGCTGACAAAGTTTTGATTGGTTTGTTTCCCTAAATTAATCTCAGTCTTCCACTGTTCATTTTTGCCAACTACTAACGTTCCAATTTGTTTCGTCCTTAAAATGTCAACAATTAGGCGACTGGCATGATGTAAGTAGTTATCAATTTTTTGATGGCGACAGCGAGTCAATCGTTGAATGCGAGGTGAAGTTTTTCGATTTCCTTTTAATTGGGGTTGTAGCTGTGCCTTGCGCTTGTTGTAGAACTGATTAATTGATTTTAATGGTCGCCCGTTAATCAGGAGCGGGGTGAAACCCGGCTGATTTGAAGTTAACGCCACCAAGTTATTCAGTCCTAAATCAATGCTAGCTACAAAATTGTCGTCGCTGGCGGTGGACTCCTGTTCATCATAAATGACCTCAATTACATACGAATCGCATTTGGGAACCAACCTAACTTGGCAGATTTGATCGGGATTTACCTTGGTTTTAATTGAAAAATTCGTACCCGAAAGTTTAATAATTCCTTTCTTTAGAAATTTGCTACTAATTGCTTGAATCGTGTAGACGAGAATGTTTCGTCCTTTGAACTTATCTTTGTACTTCGGCAGTTTCGGGCGACCAGTGAATTTAGAGTCATCCACTTTGTATGCTTTAACCGCTTCAAAAAACGATTTCCAGTTTTTGTCCAATATCATCAAGATTTGCTGACTGACTTTAGCTGGCATTGCCTTGTACGCTTCATGAAATTTCATCAATCGATTCATTTCGTTGTAATTGACATAACCCCATCCATAAATAAAGTTCTGACGAATGACGTAATTGGCGGCATTGTAGAGGTTTTTGGATTTAAAGGCTAGTTCGTCAATTTGGGCGAAACGATGTTCCGTGGATTTAATGATGTGCCTCTCTGTTAACTGCATTTGAGATTTCCGTTCTTCAGGCTGTGCGTATTCCTTATTCAACACTCACAACATAATACCATTATTGTTTATAATTGCTTATAAACTCAATGAAGTTTTACAATACTTTTCGACGACCGCTTGTGCAAGCTTTATGTGTCAAAAAATTGCTATCCGATATCCATATTTTTCAACTCAGGATTTTTAAATTGCTAAGTCGGCTGAGCTTCCAACCAATCAAAAATCAGGTTTAACTGTTCCAGTGTCACTAACCCGTATTGCCACAGAACCATTGGCAGTTCGCTGGCATCTTGTTCACCGTGTCGGAGAGCAACGGCGATGGCAGAATTCGAGATCGCCAACTCTCCCCGCAAATAATCGATCAGTTGAGCCTTTCCCATCACCTTCACCGCCAGTTTTATGCGCTATTGTAAAGATATGTATCTAATCAGTCTGTATCGGAAGTTTAATTGGTCTAATTTTAGGTTCACAATAGAGAACCATGTGTGATGGAAACCGCACAAAACTGGTGATAAAACTCAGATAAAAAAGCGATCGCAGTCACAATAACTCCGAGCATCAAAAATTGGGTTCCGCGATCGCTCGTTTGCTTCACATCAATTTATTTAAAATTGCTAAAGTCCTAGCTGAAGCTGAACTCCCGCTTCTGTACCGCTGTCGGTTTGTTTTGGAGGTAAAGGATTTCCTTGACGCTGGGCGTCCGAAGGAGTAGTAATAAATTCCAATGGGCCCTCGATTTTGAGGCGAAATGTGTCGCCCAAGCTTCTTTCCCTTCTAGCAGAATTAGCCGCCGTTTCTGGTTCCCCAATCAAGTTTTGGTAGTCCGAGTCTAAGGTTCTGTCCTCCACAGTCCTCAACGAGTCCCCAGATAAAGTCGTTTCCGAATATTGGGGCGTTGGTTGCAGTCTTTGTTGGGCGAGAACCGCCGGGGTCAAACCGATAAAAATTGAGCTCAGTCCGAGAGCAGTGCCAAGAGTAGCAATAACTGCGTTCATCATCCATACCTCCGCTAGTTGCATCCTACTATGCTTATTGTACCGAGCCGGAATTAAGTTGCACTCTATCAAAAGTAGCTGCTTGTGGAGATATCAATTAAAGTTCCTGTGAAAACTTATAACTTTCGATCGCGCTATCTGCCCAAGAGAACTGACCAATAATTTCTTGATGGTACCCGCCACGTGATTTATCCGTGGAATCAATCCAAAATCCAAAATCCTTGCATCCTCAAGCCCCCGGATTTATCTCGCGCAAGTCAATCTAAAATCTAAAATCTAAAATCTAAAATCCAATGACGCAGCAACCGGGTTGAAACGCCAAAATACCTAATTTCAGGCATGAGTCAACCAAAAACTCGATTGGTTTCATTAGCGGGCGTCAGGAGTGGAAAAATAGTTACTGCTGGACGCACGGGCGGCGATCCATCGGTTGTTTTTCACGAAAATAGTTCGCAGCAGACCGCCAAAACGCTAAAAAAACCTGGTTTCAGATACCTGTTCAAAAAAAGAATGCTACAGCTTGCCAATTCTCAGCCCTTACAGAATCAGTCTTTCCCAATTCTTTAATTCTTGAATCTCAAATCTATAATAGTATGAGCGTGTAGAGTGAGTCCAGCATTGATACTGCATTCATCTCGATCGCCAATGTTCCCAAAGCTCCCGATCGCGCTAAGATGGCGGTGGCAGTCGTTAAAAACTCAGTTGCCAGGGGCAGATTCCGAGTTATTAACAGCACTTTGCCTACTAAAACCATCTCAACTTCAAAACCTGCGATCATCAAGTTGTACTTGACCAATAATTTCTTGATGGTACCCGCCACGTGATTTATACGTGGAATCAATCCAAAATCCAAAATCCTTGCATCCTCAAGCCCCCGGATTTATCTCGCGCAAGTCAATCTAAAATCTAAAATCTAAAATCGAATGACCGGAATGTTGTGGGTTCATAATAATTCTGCTTTACCATGCCAATCAAATATCTGACCGACCCGATTTTAAAAATGTCGGGCAAAGTGCCAATTCGCATCGTCCTTGTTGTGCCTTTTGCCCTCCAGACTTTCGCTGCGGTAGGGTTGACGGGGTGGCTGTCGCTGCGGAACGGGCGCATAGCCGTCAACGATGTTGCCGCACAACTGCGGGCAGAAGTCACATCGCGTATCCAGCAACATATTAATAGTTATATTGAAACGCCACACCAAATCAATCAGCTCAATCTCGATGCCATCCGTCTCGGCATTTTGAACGTGCAGGATAGTGATAGTTTGCAACGCTACTTCTACAAACAAATCAAAATTTTTGATAAAATTAGCTACATTCAATTCGCATCGGAAGAAAAAGATTTTATTGGAGTGGAACGCCTCGACGACGGCAAGTTGCAAATTCAAATTTCCAATCAATCTACTGGCTATAACTTTCACAGCTACGCGCCGTCCGAGTTCGGGGAACCAACCAAGCTATTAAAAACTACTCTCAACTACGACCCCCGCGTCCGACCTTGGTACATAGCTCCGGTGCGGGCAGGCAAACCGACTTGGAGTAAAGTTTATACTTATTTTGATGCTCCCAAACTAGCGATTACGGCTGCTCAACCAGTCTATGGCGATGATGGGAAACTGATAGGAATCCTGGGTTCTGACTTGACACTTTCCAAGATAAATCAATTCTTGGAAGGTCTAAAAATTGGCAAATCAGGACAGACTTTTATTATAGAAAGATCTGGGCAATTGGTGGCAAATTCTACTCTGGAACCGCCATTTATTGTTAGCAACGGCGTTCCGAAACGGATTATGGCAGCCAGCAGCAAGAATGTTCTAATTCGATCGACCGCCCGCTATTTGACAGAACGCTTCGGGGATTTGCACAAAATTGACAGATCTCGCCAGTTAGATTTTACGATCGACGGTCAACGGCAATTTCTACAGGTGACGCCGCTTTTAGACAGCAGGGGCCTCGACTGGTTGATTGTGGTGACGGTTCCTGAAGCCGATTTTATGGAAAGGATTAATGCCAACACTCGCTATACTGTGGTGATGTGTCTGGGTGCTTTGGTGCTGGCAACGGCGATTGGCGCTCTGACTTCTAGGTGGATTGTTGTACCGATTCGGCGTCTGAGCAAGGCTGCGGAGGCTTTGTCCCGGGGAGAATGGGACGGGATGGCAGTAGATTCCCGCTTGATGGCGTCTGTAGAGCGGGAGGATGAGGTCGGTGTCCTGGCTCGCTCTTTTAATATGATGGCAGCTCAATTGGAAGAGTCGTTTACTACTCTCGAAGATCGGGTGGAATCTGCGATCGCCGACAAAAATCAATTAATTATTTCTCTGAAAAAATCGCAGCAAAAACTGGCTCTCCATCTTCACCAAACTCCTTTGGGAGCGATTGAATGGAATCTAAACTTTGAAGTAGCGGAATGGAATTTGTCAGCGGAAAGAATTTTTGGATACAACCGCTTGGAAGCTATGGGATGCCACGGAGTCGATCTCATAGTTCCTGAAAATGCTAAGGAGTATGTCAGGCAACTATCTATAACTTTGCTCACTAATAAAGGAGGAATTAGTAGTATTAACGAGAACATCAGAAAAGACGGAAAAATTATTCTTTGCGAGTGGTACAATACGACTTTGGTTGATGCTGATGGCAGCATTATCGGGGTGGCATCGCTGATTCAGGATGTGACTGAATTTCACAATGCTGTGGGGCAGTTGCGGGCTAGCGAGGAGCGGTTTCGCCAGTTGGCAGAAAATATTCATGAGGTATTTTGGATTAGAGAACCCAATCAAAAGCAGCTAGTTTATGTGAGCCCTGCTTGCGAGAAAATATGGAATTTGAGCTGTCAGAGTTTGCAGTCAGAACCGGAGGCTTTTTGGGATGCTATTCACCCCGAGGATCTCGATCGCGTCAAGGCTGCTTTTGAGAAACAGGTGCGGGGCGATTATGATGAGGAGTATCGGGTAGTGCGATCTGACTGTTCAGTTTGCTGGGTGCGCGATCGGGCTTTTCCAGTCCGCAACGAAACAGGGGAAATTTACCGCATCGTCGGTATTGCTGAAGATATTACCCAGCGCAAATTAGCAGAAGAATTCCAAAAAGTCGCTCAAACCGCTCAAGCTGCAAACCAAGCCAAAAGCGCCTTTTTAGCTAATATGAGCCATGAATTGCGAACTCCCCTCAACGCGATTATTGGTTACAGCGATATGCTCAAAGAAGATGCAGAGGATTTAGGCTGCGAAGATTTTATCCCCGACTTGCAAAAAATTCAAACAGCGGGCAAACACTTGCTATCTTTAATTAGCGACATTCTAGATATTTCTAAGATTGAAGCGGGGCGGATGGAACTTTACTTAGAAACTTTCAACCCGGTTAATTTAATTGACGAGGTAGTTTCTACTGTCAAACCCTTGATAGATAAAAATTCTAATAAGTTTGAACTTGATTGTGCTGACGACTTGGGAATGATGTATGCTGACCTTACCAAAACTCGTCAAATATTGCTCAACCTGCTGAGCAATGCAGCCAAATTTACGGAACAGGGCACTATTAGCCTCTGTATTGAAAGAGTTAAACATGACAGCTTAACCACTCAAGAAGTAGCCGAACCTTCCGACTCAATTATTTTTCGCGTAGCTGATACGGGCATTGGGATTCCCCCCGAACAATTGCAGCATTTATTTCAAGCATTTATGCAGGGCGACGCATCAACTACGCGCAAGTATGGCGGCACGGGTTTGGGATTGACTATTAGCCGTCACTTTTGCGTGATGATGGGTGGCGATATGCACGTTGAAAGCGAGTTAGGTTGCGGTTCGGTTTTTACTGTGTGCTTGCCGGCCCGCGTTGAATTATTGGTCAGCAGTTAGTCTGGCTATCCGGGACGCAATTGTTAGACAAGAAACCAGGTTTATTGACAAAAAACCTACGCTTTTAGATAATTTATGAGCAATAAACCAAGGTGATGATAGGATGCAGCCTCAGTCTTATTCTAGTTAATTCGCCGTTTCTGCCGGCCCAAAAGTTGAGCTGTTAATACGCCGCCGACAAAGCCAAAGAAATGCGCTTGCCAGGAAACTCCCTGCTGCGAGGGCAAAACTCCCCAAATTAAACTGCCGTAGAAGAAACCGACAATTAAAGATACCAAAATAGATGTAAAGCTGCGTTCAAAATAGCCCCGCAGCAGCAAAAAGCCGAAGTAACCAAAGATTAATCCGCTGGCACCAATGTGAACGGAATAGGGCGCGCCAGTCAGCCAAACTCCGAATCCGCTGACTAGCACAGTGACGGCACTCACGATAAAAAAGTCGCTCATTTCTCGCAGCATTATCAACCAACCCAATGTCACAAAAGGGAGGGTATTGGCAGCTAAGTGAGCAAAACTGCCGTGCAGAAAAGGCATCAACAAGATGCCTTCAAGTCCGTCGATGCTGCGGGGGCGGACTCCGTAGTCATTCAGCCTGCCTCCGAACAGGAAGGCATCGACAATTTCGATAATCCAGAGGAGGGAGACGAAGCCGCCGAGAATGGCGGCGTGGCTTTGCAATTCGCGGGCGATAGCTTTGGTTTCTGGGTTACTCATGGGTTGTGAGGGCGGTGATACCGATTATTTCTAATTGTAGGAGTTTCTGGGCGATCGCGAGCAAAGATTGTTGGGTCGAGGTTTCAGGGTTTTTTGCAGCAGAGCTTATTTAGAAATATTATAAGTTTTATTAAAAATTCCGCATTTTCACGTATAGGATAATTCACCTGGATGCGTCACAATTGTAATTGAACTACAAAAGGAGAGTCAACCGAAGGTTGAAGCTAAAACGTAGAAGACAGAATTTTTACCCTATCAATCAATTGTTGGGCTGGAAATGAGGACACTTTTTAGAGTGCACACCGTCTTTTAAAAAAATCAGGAACTACTTTTCTCGCCCTAAGTCATTAATTTAAGAAGTTCAATCCGGTAAAGCAAAACGAGATGCTGTAGATACTGATTGTAGATAATATCGCACAAGCTCTACAGAGAGTTCTTGGCACCTCGTTATAAAAGAGGAAGAGAGCAAAATGAACGTATTTGAGCATACAGTCTCCTACCGAACTCTGCCAAATTGGGTAGGATTTGGTAAACAAGAAACCGCCGTTAATGTCGCTACAAATTCTCAACCTTACGGTCAAAAGCCACACTTTGACCCCTTGCATCCGCTAAAACAATGGCTTGATAACACTGCAATTAAAAGTCAAAAGTTGGCTCGGTTGCTGTGTAAGTTTATTCCCAGCCAGTGTCCGTTTGAGCGAGAAGTCAAAATTGGCGATCGCACTTTATTATCCATTCCGCCACTGTGCAAGTTAAATCCGCTTTACGAGCAAGTGGTTGGGCTGCGCTTTCGAGCTTTGTGTTATTTGGCTGACGAATGTGGCGAAGATGTAAGTCCTTATTGTTAATTCTGCAAAAACTTAAATTTCTCACTGTCTTTTCACCCTCCCTTCTCCTTGTTGGGGAGGGTTTTTTTATTTTGAGATTATTCGGCGGTTGAAACTTGTTATATCAATTCCGGTTACACCGGAATTATTGTTGACTGTTGACTGTTGACTGTTGACTGTGAGTCAAAAAACTGAATGGTTGAGTGTTAACTGTTGACTCGATTTTATTATTTTGATGCAACCGGAAACGATATTAACCTCAAACTCAAATGTGGCGAAGCGCCGGTCATTTGAGTTCGAGGTTAAATTACACAAACTTTCGTCTGCCTCAGCAGAAAAGCCTGATATTCTGTTAGATCCCCGGCTTTTTGAAGAAGTCGGGGCTTGAAAGAGCGATCGCATTTACATACTAAAGGGAGCGAATCACTCGTTGTTCGAGAATGCGTTTGCCTTTGTTATAAATACTAAGGCTGGCTCCTGTAACAATGTAATCGTAGGTGCCATTTTTGGCCACGTAACCAGTCCCCTCTTCAGTTCGAGCACGCAGGGCGATCGTGCTGCCGTTACTCTTTTTAACGCCGTAGTAATATACTTGATTGGCGTGGTTGTAGCACAGATAAATCCGAAAGTTGCTGGTCTCGAAATAGTTTGCCAGTGTCTGTCTTTTGCGAACACAAAAATCTCTCACCTGTTTTTGGGGAGTGGATACCTTAGCTATTTGTATTGTTTCAATCGGAGACTGAGTGCGAGACGCTGTTGGTGCAGTGCTTGTGTTCGATTGTCCTAGAGCAAAGGTTGCCGCTGGATTGCTGGCAAATAGCATTAAACCGAGTAAGCTGGTTTGTGTGAGTCTTGCTGTGAAGTTCATAAGTCATTCGTTTAAAATATGTTGATGCGTCTAATCTAGGTAAGTTGGATTGATTAGGGCGATCGAACAGTACAGTTTTCACAATTGGCCTCAAGGAGGAAATCCTGGGATGCAATTTCCGTTTCCCCTGAAATATTGCACCATTTTCAATAAGCTTTCAGGGGCAGGCTAGAAGCCCGCCCCACACAAGGATTGAATGTATAGTCGAAAGCTGGTTACTGAGAATGATATTTTTCTGGGAGTTTCTCTGCAACTGACTGGCCGGCGGACAATTCAATAACTGGCACTTTCGATTGCTGATAGGACTTATGCACTAACAAGCGATCGCGAGGACAAAACAGAGAATTATTTTAAATATTGGGCGCCAACTGCGGGCGCTGATGCTAATTTTCATCAATTTCGATAAGTGCGATCGCGCGACACGCCCCCGTAACCCACGAGGGAAGTCTTTACGTGTCGCTTTTGGGCTTTTCCGGTTCAGAAGGTAGATCTCCCTTTTTTTTCGCTTCCAAAACGGCTGTTTCAACGATAAAAGCGATCAAACTAGCTGTGGGTCTACCTTGCCGATCGGCCCACAGTTCTAAGGATTCATAGATGTAGTCGGGGAGTGTGATGTGAACGCGCTTGCTCACTGTCAATATTTACTGTTTGTGAACGCTCCCAATCATACAAGTTTACGCCGATCGCGGTGTTAGAACGCTATTTTAGTAATTTTATGCTACCAATGAGGGCCTTTTGTGCAACAATTTGTACAGCACACCACAGGTGCAAAGTCAAAAGCCAGTCCCCCGCCGTGGAAAGCAAGGACTGGCTATGGCTCCCATTAACAAAGGAGATACCTTTACAAAGGAGATACAACTATTATGCCGTATGAGAAACGTCTCAAGCCGTGGATCGTGGTTCGTTTGCTTCCAAATCTACAAAGGGTCGTTGTCGGTCGCTTTCGCAGTTGGTCTGATGCAGAGGGTCATTTGCGAGTTCTCAAACAACTGCTTCCGGCTGCTCGATTGACCTTAGTTTTCGATCCGATCGATTAATTTTGGTGGCGAGTTGATAAGCGTGCGATCGCCCTTGGTTTGAGAAGGGCGATCGCCTTTTCTAAGCTAAGACCAACTTTTGTCTTTTACCTATGTAAAAGCTTCTAATATCCTAGTCATGGGAATAAAAAGTGAAAGTTCATCGCCTTCTAAGGCAATAAACCCGTATTGTAAATAAAATCCCTTAGCTTGTTCGTTGAAAGCGTCAACTATCACTCCAAATACTCCTATATCTTCCGACAAACGAATCACTCTGTTAAAAGCATCGACTAGCAGTGTCTCACCTAGTCTTCTACCCTGCATTGATTGAGTTACTGCCAGTTTGCCGATCCGCATGACTGGAAGAGGATAGCGCGGCAACCCTCTCCTGTAATTTTCAGGCAGTAACTCTCGTTGTAATTCAGCCATACTTATTGAATAATAGCCTGCTACTTGACCGTCACCGCCTTGAGGAATTGCCACCCAAGTTTTAGCAATGCCTTTTCTTTGATTTTGTCGGGCGTATTTTTTGAGATACTGATTTAACTCCGGCACACCGCAATCAAAATTCTCCCGAATCACCCTGCTATCATCTATAGAGCAAAAAATCCATTCCATTATTTATTTGCGATCGTATTTTTGCCGATACCTCTCGATCGCTGCTTTCAGCTTAGAGTTAAGTTCTGGTGGGTTTTCAATCGCTGAGGTAACAATTTCCCAATTGGGTTCGGAAAGAACGATCTTTTCTGGTTTAAGTGGCAGTTCTTCGGCTAGATTTAGAGCAACTTCGAGCAGATATTCGCTCACACTAAGACCCCACAGGGTAGCTGCTTTTTCTAACAGTTCTTTTTGTTCCTGATTGATAGTTATCTCAAGGGTGCTTGTTTGGGGAGTTTGTGTAGGGGTTGACATATTTTTTCACTGAGAGCAAGGTTGGCTCATTTGATATTATAGCAATTTTTCAGGTTGGCGATCGCACTTGCTTTGAGAAGGGCGATCGCCTACTTCCAACGTATATCGAGATTATGGCTAATTTGTTCTATAACGCAGGTATTTTCAAACCACAGCATCTCATCTTTTAATTAATACTTCATAGCACCGATAGCGTAAATCAGGAGTTTTATTATTACCTTGCGTAGCCGAATAATTTTGAGGAATCAGCATCAAACCTCTTTCTTCTATTGACTTAATGCTGAAGTAATTAACAGGAATATCAAATGGAAAAACTGTTCCTTCTGCTAAAATTTCTTTAATGTCTTTTACATAATTTTCATAAACTAATAGGTAAATAGAGTTAGGACGTAAATAGCTAAGGCTTTCTACGATAAAAAATTCCTTTAAGTTATACCCATCCGCTTGTAACTTTTTGGCTATACTCCATCGGGTATGGATAGGTAGCCAAAAGTCAATATAAAAGTATGGATTTTGGTAATTTCCGCGACAAGTAATGGCTGTTTCTACTTCAGTTTTTTTCAGTTTAGTTTCTTTCAGCTTAATTACTCCTGAAATGTCCATGTCATTAATAGTATCAAACAAATCGTCAAGTAGATAACTATTCTCTTCATTGGGACGAACTTTTGCTGTAAATTCTTTGAGTATTAACAAAGCTTCTTCGTCACTAACTGTTAATGATGTATTTTTAATTTCGTCCCATTTTTCTATTTTGATATAAGTTTTAATATCTTCAATTGTCCAATCAGTCCATCTATCTTGACTAAGCGGAGAGTCAATACCATATGATTGTTGAAATTCGTGAAATTGTTCAAATTCTTGAATCCGTGATTCATCATTTGTCATAATTATCTGCTAAATGTAATTTTTTAACTTCGTTTCAATGCCTGAGTTGCAATAGTATTGACTGTTCAAAGGCTAACAGTAAGCTGGCAACCATGTCAAGGTGGTAAAGAAAGCTCTCAAACACCTTAAATTTCGTAAGAGGCGATCTTTAAATCTTCTTCTTTAAAGACATGATTACCAATAAACTAGGTTTATTGCCGATCGCGAACGTCTAGGATGGCACAAAGCCGTCGATCGAACCTTAACAGGGCTGACAGTGAGGTGGGCATTTGCCCACCTTACCAATAAACTACGCGCCGACAGATTCCTTCGCTGCGTACAGCACCTCAACGGTAATCTTATCAATCCCCCGATCGCGCGCAAACTTCTCAGTATTCCGCTTCACCTTACCCCGCACAAAGCCAGGGATTTTATTCAACTCAGCTTGTCCATCTTTTGTCCAACCCATATCAGAGTCAGCCGAAATACCCTTCGTAATCACTTCCTTGGTATCGTGGCCGCCGAAGATTTCCAGCAAGTGGTCTTCCATTCCCAAAGTGAAGGAATTGTAAACCAAATCTACGCACTGATTCGTGCCTTCATAACCCAAAAATGGCTTGTAGCCGATCGGGAAATTTTGGACGTGAATCGGTGCAGCAATTACGCCGCAGGGAATATCCAACCGCTTACCTACGTGGCGTTCCATTTGGGTACCGAAAATTGCCGAAGGTTCCGCTTTGGCGATCGCATCCCCGATCGCCCCGTGATCATCCGTCACCAGCACTTCATCGCAATACTCGCTGACCTGTTCCCGGAACCAGTCAGCGTCGTGTTTGCAGTAGGTTCCTGCCCACACAACGTGGATTCCCATCTCGCGAGCCAAAATCTTCGTCATCGCCGCAGCGTGCGTATTATCGCCAAATACGACGGCTTTTTTGCCGGTTAAGTTTTGGCAGTCGATCGATCGCGAAAACCAAGCAGCCTGCGACACAAATCGAGTTTGTTGGTCAATAAAATTTTCGTAATCAACATCCGCGCCTTGAGCATTCAAAACTTGCTGAATCTTGCGGATACAGCGCGCAGTTTCTACCACACCCATCGGCGTAATATCTACCATCGGCGTACCGAATTCTTTTTGCAAATACTCCCCGGCCATCATCCCCAATTCCCGATAAGGAACCAAGTTAAACCAAGCGCGCGGCAGTCTTTTTAAGTTATGAACCGAAGCACCTTCGGGAATAACTTCGTTGACTTCTATGCCCAAATCTGCCATCAAACGCTTCAACTCGGTGCAGTCGTGCTGGTTGTGGAAACCCAGGGTAGACATACCGATAATGTTGACAGATGGTTTTTCGCTTTTGGCTTCTACTAAATCGCCTTTTTTGCGGGCTTTGTTAATGTAAAATTGGACGATTTGATCCAAAGTGCGATCGGCTGCTTGGAGTTCGTTTACCCGATAATGGTTAACATCCGCCAGCAATACATCGCCTTTGGCATCCAATTGAGCTCGTTCCACGAAGTTTTCCAAGTCTTCTTGCAGAATGCTGGAGGTGCAAGTCGGGGTGAGCACGATTAAATCTGGGTGTTCTTCTCTGTCTTTGCGGGTGATGTTGTCCACCACCCGTTCCTGCGAACCCCGCGCCAGTACGTGTCTGTCAACGACGCTGGTAGTTACCGGGGTGAAATCCCGTTCCCTCTCCAGCATGGAACGCATGACGTTGAAATAGTCGTCTCCAATGGGTGCGTGCATGATTGCATGGACGTTTTTGAAGGAAGTGGCGACGCGCAAAGTGCCGATGTGGGCTGGGCCTGCGTACATCCAATAAGCCAATTTCATAGTTTTTTTCCTGGTGCTGGTTGAGAATTGCCCGATCGGGCGATTACTGCTAAATTTTAAGGTTGTTTCTGATTTTCTCACCGGATGAATCCTTGAGAAATACTAAGTTTCTGAGGATTTACACATTTGGGAAATGCTCAAACGCTTTGCCTGCTTGGCATTTGACTCGCAATTCAAACAACTTTACCTGGGTTTTATGGCAATAATTCTTAATCTTTCCTAAAATTTTCTTAAGAGTTAGGCAAATTTGATTAATGTAGGGTTCGCTGCCGCGCACCAGACAAGGTGCAATAATTCTGCATTTCTTGTCAAATTTACTCAGGTCAAACGGTCAATCGATTTTAGATTTTAGATTTTAGATTTTAGATTAAAGAATTGAAGCATTGACTTGCGCGAGATAAATTCGGGGGTTTGTTTATCGGATACAGGTTTTTTATTTCTGGACGGATGAATCAGGTGGCGGGTATCCTGGATGCTTTCGGTCAGTTAGTATTGTTAATCGATCGATCAAAATAGATATAACTGAAGGAACTTGCAGCTTCCGAAGCAACACTTAACTCCCTCCGCGCCTTGGTAGCGAATTATAGTTAAGATTTGCATCGGCCGTTGTTTTGAAGCACCCCAAATTCGTGCTCGATCGCCGGAAAAAATAAATCTTTCAGCACTTGCGTATTTTCACGAGATGTGGTGACGCTCCACTAAAGTCAAGCGATTGCTTAGAATCGGAGATGATTTAGTTGTCAACATGGCGATCGAGCATTAAAGTAAATCCTTGCACAAATCCTGTATTTGTGATTTTGTTTACCTAACTGCTGAGGTGACGAAAGCCCCAGCGTGCTTTTGTCAGCAGTAGCTCATTCCTGTCAAGGCCTGCTTTCCCACACATCCCAAAAGATAGCTCTTGAGCGATAATGAGGAATAACATAGGATTTACGAAAAGAAACCCGATTTACACGAAAAAATCTTGGGTTTGTCAACGACTAGCAACGAAGAAACCCGGTTTCTAGCCCGCCGCGCGTCAGTCCTGTAACATTGACCAAGCACACCTAATTTGAGAGAACCCAACTATGATGGCAATTCCCGGCGTTGCAGTTCTCGCTCTCATTTATGAAAGCAGCACTTCCCTGGTTTACCGCGGCCACAACGAGCAGAACAACCAACCTGTTATTATCAAACTTATCAAAGAAGACTATCCGACTCCTGAAGAACTGAATAGATACAAGCGCGAATATGAGATCACTGCCAACTTAAGCCTGTTGGACGGAGTTGTGAAAGTGTATAAGTTGCAACAGGTTAGAAATAGTCTGGCAATGATCTTAGAAGATTTTGGCGGGGAATCTTTAAAAATATTTATGGGTTCCCAAAAATTTACCATTTTAGGATTTCTAACTACTGCCATCAAAGTCGCTGAAACTTTGGGAGAAATCCACGGAAAAAATGTAATTCATAAAGATATAAATCCCTCTAATATAGTTTTTAATCCTGCTACAGGACAAGTGAAACTAATAGACTTTAGCATTTCAACAGCATCCAACCTGGAAAATATTCCCAGTAAAAATCCTAATTTTCTAGAAGGCACTTTAGCCTACATGTCGCCCGAACAAACCGGCAGAATGAACCGGGTAATCGATTACCGCACCGACTTTTATTCCCTCGGCGTGACCTTCTATGAAATCCTGGCAGGACAACTCCCTTTTCCCACTACAGATCCGATGGAGTTAGTTCACTGTCACATCGCCAAACAGCCAGTACCTCTCGCTGAAATAGCCCCAGAAATTCCTAAAGCTGTTTCAGATATTGTGATGAAATTGTTAGCAAAAACCGCTGAGGAGCGCTATCAAAGTGCTTGGGGACTCAAAGCCGATTTGGAATCCTGCCTGTTTCAGTGGCAAACATCTGGGTTTGTTTCCGATTTTCCTCTCGGCAGCCAAGATATTTCCGACAAATTTCAAATACCTCAAAAACTTTACGGCAGACAGCGAGAAGTTGAAACTCTTTTAGCGGCATTTGAACGGGTAGCAGCAACAAATAATCGAGGCTACCGCACCGACAATTCTCAAATTTCTGTCATCAAAAAAGAAAGCAAATCGAAAAAAGAAATTCCCTTGTCAGTCCTGGGGAGAGGACAGCATAAATCTCGCAGCGAGATGATGCTGATTGCCGGTTATTCCGGCATTGGCAAATCTGCAATGGTGAAGATTTTAGACAAACCTATTACCCGCAGACGTGGATATTTTATTTGGGGAAAGTTTGACCAGTACAAGCGAACTATTCCTTACTCTGCCGTTGTCAGCGCTTTTTCGGAATTGGTGCGGCAACTGTTAACTGAAAGTGAGGCTCAATTAGCAGTTTGGCGCGAAAAACTCCGCACTTCCTTCGGTCAAAACGGGCAAATTATTATTGATGTTATTCCCGAAGTTGAACTAATTGTCGGATCTCAGTCTCCTGTAGCTGAATTGGGGCCGACGGAATCTCTGAACCGCTTTAATTTAGTCTTTCAAAATTTCATTCGTGTATTTTGTCAGCCCGAACATCCGCTGGTAATTTTTCTCGACGATTTGCAGTGGGCTGATTCGGCTACTCTCAAGCTGATCGAATTGATGATGACAGATGAAGCTACGCAATATCTGTTTTTAATTGGTGCTTATCGGGATAATGAAGTTAGTCCTACTCATCCTTTAATGATGACTGTGGAGACGCTGCGGAATCAGGAAGCTATCATTAATCAGATTGCTTTGTCGCCGCTGGGGGTGGAAAACATAACTCATTTGATTGCCGAGACTTTGCACAGCGATCGAGAATCTGTCAAACCGTTAGCTGAATTGGTAATCAGCAAAACAGACGGCAATCCTTTTTTTGTCAATCAATTCCTACAAACATTGTATCAGGAAAACTTGCTAGTTTTTCACCCGCCCCAGTCGGGGAGCAAGGGCGGCTGGCATTGGGATATGACTCAAATTGAGCAGTGTGCTATCACTGACAATGTAGTAGACTTGATGGTACAAAAGTTGAGAAAACTGCCAAGTTCAACGCAGCAAGTTTTGCGTTTGGTGGCTTGTTTGGGCAATGAATTTGACTTGAATACTCTTTCTTTAATTAATGAAAAAGAAGCCTCGGAAACTTTTTCTCACCTGTTGCCCGCGATTAAGTCTGGACTGATTCTGCCAACTTCGGAATTGGAAAGCAAGTCATTAGATTACGTGCTGTTTCCACTATTAATTCTGAATTATAAATTTTTGCACGATCGCGTACAACAAGCAGCTTACGCTCTGATCGACGACTCGCAAAAAAAGGCAGTTCACCTGAAAATAGGCAGGCAAATCCTAGAAAACACTCCGGCTGAATATCGCGCTGACAGAATCTTTGAATTAGTCGATCACTTGAATGTAGCTCGATCGCTAATTAGAGACGATCGAGAATTAATTGAACTGGCGACGCTGAATTTAGACGCAGCCCGCAGAGCCAAAGATGCCACTGCTTATGTTGCTGCCTTGCAGTATTTAACCGCAGGCATGGACGGTTTGAGCGCCGATATTTGGGATGCCCACTACGATTTAGCCTTTGCCTTGCACATGGAGCGGGCAAATGTTGAGTATTTAAACGGTTATTTCGAGAAGTCTGAAGAATTTATTAATATAACTTTGGAAAAAGCGCGATCGCCCTTAGAAAAGGTAGAAATTTACAACCTGCTGATCGTGCAGTACACCCTGCGGGCGAAGTACGAAGAAGCCGTTAAAGCCGGAATCAAAGCTTTGGACTTGCTAGGCATTGACTTGCCCCTAGACGGGCTACAAAAAGTCATATCCGAAGAATTTGCAGCAGCTACAAATATTTTAGCAGGTAGAGAAATAGCTTCCCTAATAGACGCCCCCGAAATGACTGTACCAGACAAAAAAGTTGCAGTCAAATTAATTACAAACTTGCTGACATCGGCTTACCTCAAAAATCCCGACTTGTGGAAAGTCAGCGTTTTAAAAGGAGTCAATCTTTCTCTACAATACGGTTTAGTACCCGAAGCCTCTCTTTGCTATGCTGGCTACGGTATGTTCTTAAACGCAGTTTCGGGAGATTACAAAGCTGCGTATCAATTCGGCTTGCTCTCGCTGAATCTCAGCGAAAAATCTGGCAATATCGGCTTAAAATGCAGAGCCTGTTCATCCCTGGTCAGTATTTTTTATTACTGGTTCAACCACATCAAAGATTCCCACGCAATCAGCAATGAAGGATATCAAGCAGCTTTAGAATCAGGAGATTTAGAGTATGCGGGTTATATCCTGTCCAACCGCATAGCTAACTCATTTTTTCAAGGTAAAGAAATATCGCAAATTCTGCTCGACACGAGCAGGTATTTACAATTCAGCCAAAAAACCAAAAATCAGCTCGTAACCGATATATTATTAGGAGTAGAGTTAATCCTCCGTAACTTGAGCAAACTAACTCCTGAAAAGTTTGTATTTGAAAGCGAAGATATCAGCGAAGCTGAATACGTACACAACTGTCAAGCTCATCAAAATTTGTACTCGCTGTGCCTTTATCAGATTCGCAAATGCCAGGTAATGTACTGGTACGGCAACTTCAACGAAGCGCTACAACTAGCTTTTGAAGTAGAAAAACAGCTATCTTTTATTACCGGAGCGATACCCGCTACCGAATGGAATTTTTTCTTTTCTCTAACTTTAGCCGCCGTTTTCCCAAATGTTTCAGAAGACAAGCAAAAGGAATACTTGGAAAAGTTAGAGGACAACCAAAAACAGATGAAAATTTGGGCAGACAACTGTGCCGAAAATTTTCTGCACAAGTACCTTTTAGTACAAGCAGAAATAGCCAGAATTTCCAAGAAAGATTCAGAAGCTGTAGAACTGTATGATTTCTCTATAAATTTAGCCCAAGACAATGAGTTTGTCCAAAATGAAGCGCTAGCTAATGAACTAGCAGCTAAGTTTTGGTTGAGTAAAGGCAAGTATCAATATGCCAAAATCCACTTGCGCGAAGCTCACTCGTGCTATTTGCGCTGGGGTGCAGTTCGCAAAGTAGAAGATTTAGAACAGAAGTATCCGCAGTTGCGGGAAATGACGCCGATCAACGGAAGTTTTAACAACAATCAAACTACCACGACTATTCATACTTCTACGGGCAGCGATGCGAGAGTGCTGGATTTAGCAACTGTAATGAAAGCATCTCTGGCGATTTCTAGCGAAATTGTCCTCGATAAGTTGTTGGCTTCTTTGATGAGAATCTCCTTAGAAAATGCGGGTGCTCAATTAGGTTTTCTAATTTTAGTTAGAGATGGTCAACTGTTGATTTCAGCTAAAGCGTCAGTATTTGCTGAAGATGTAGCTGTGCTGCAATTTACGCCTGTTGGAGACTATCATGATTTACCTGTGACGGTGATTAATTATGTGGAAAGGACTCGCTCGGATTTGGTGTTGAGCAATGCGGCGGCTGAGGGACTATTCACAGCCGATCCTTACATCGCTAAACACCAACTGCAATCTATTTTGTGTACTCCCATCATCAATCAAGGCAAACTGATCGGCATTCTTTATTTAGAAAACAATTTGACTGTCGGAGCATTTACTCCCCACAGATTGGAAGTTTTAAGGTTGCTTTCTTCCCAAGTTGCTATTTCTTTGGAAAATGCTCTACTTTACAATTCGGTGGAACAGAAAGTGCAAGAGCGGACGCAGGAGTTAAATGAAAAAAACGAGCGTTTAGAACAAACTTTGCGCGAACTTAAACTAACTCAAGCTCAATTAATCCAAACCGAAAAAATGTCTAGCTTGGGGCAAATGGTCGCTGGTGTAGCTCACGAAATTAATAATCCTGTAAGTTTCATCTACGGCAATCTCAATCCGGCTAGCGAATACGTTAAAGACTTGCTAAAATTGATTGAGCTTTACCAGCAGCACTATCCAGAACCTGCTGATGAAATTCTAGAAGAAATAGAAACAATTGAGCTGGAATTTTTGAGCGAGGATTTGCAAAAGCTGCTGGATTCTATGAAAGTAGGAGCGGAAAGAATCCGGGATATTGTGCTAAGCTTGCGGAATTTCTCTCGCCTCGACGAAGCACAAATGAAGTCGGTAGATATCCATCAAGGCATCGACAGTACGGTGATGTTGCTGCAACCGCGCCTGAGAAAAGAGGGCGGGCGTTTGGGAATTGAGGTGATTAAAAATTACAGCACGCTACCCCTAATTACTTGTTATGCGTCTCAGTTGAATCAGGTATTTATGAATATTTTGACAAATGCGATCGATGCTCTCCTCGTAGCAAGAGATTGCCCGGAAAACTCTCATCAACAGCCTACGATTACAATTTCTACAGAGGTGACAGACAGGAATTCTGCCATAATTAGAATTGCCGACAGCGGGCCGGGGATGAGCACTGAGGTGCTGCACAAGATATTCGATCCATTTTTTACAACTAAGCCCGTGGGTTCGGGAACGGGTTTGGGATTGTCTATTTCTCACTCGATTGTTGTGAGTTCTCATGGGGGAAAATTGACTTGTGTTTCTGCACCGGGAGAGGGGAGCGAGTTTATTATTGAAATTCCGATCGCCCCCAGGCAAGTTTTGTAATCGGCGCTACCATCAACCAACAGCATTACTGAAAGAGTAATGATGTTTTAGAGAAAATGGAAGAATCAACGTCTCTACCTCTCTTTGTCTGCGTAAATCCGCTTGCGCCGTTCGTGATTGTTGACGATTCTGCGAAGCTGAGTGGGCATCGCTGTTGCAGGAATTTATAAAATAAGTTAGGAATGAGAATTAAATAACTTCCACTCTTGAAAGTGGGATGGGCGTCCCGCCCGTCCTTTTTGAACGGGCGGGACGCCCATCCCACAATAACAATTAAAATTGTAAGTTATTTAATTCGCGATCCTTAGTGAGAAAGTTTCCAGCATTCTCGCGCAATTTCCCAATCCTCCTGTGTGTGAATTACCAAAATTTTTACGGCTGAATCCACTGCCGCAATATCTTGATCGCTCGGTGAATGTTGATTTTTCTCCCCATCCAATTTTAAGCCTATAAATCCAAAAGCTTCGCAAGCTGCCGCCCGTACAACAGCAGAATTTTCCCCAACTCCCGCCGTAAAAATTAAAGCATCCAACCCTCCCAAACTCGCCAGCATGGCACCAATTCCGGCACGCAAACGGTGGATGTAAATATCCAAAGCCAGTTGAGCTCTCTGATTACCTTGGGCGATCGCATCTCCAATCTGCCGCAGATCGCTAGACACGCCTGAAATCCCTTTTAAACCAGAATTTCGATTGAGAATACCATCAAGTTTCTCAGCAGTAAAATCGGATTGTTTTAATAGATGAATGAGAATGCCTGGATCGATCGAACCCGATCGACTTCCCATCATCAAACCTTCCAAAGGCGTAAATCCCATCGTCGTGTCAACACTCCTGCCACCGCGAATGGCTGCCAGAGAACATCCGTTGCCCAAATGACAGCTAACCAACCGCAAATCTGCCAAATCTTGACCCAGAATGTCGGCGGCCCGACGCGCGCAATATTGATGGCTAATCCCGTGAAAACCGTAGCGCCGAATCCCATTTTCCAGCCATTCATAGGGGCCGGGATAAACAAAGGCTGCGGGCGGCAATTGTGCGTGAAAAGCTGTATCAAATACTGCTACTTGCGGCACATTTGGGAGGATTTTTTCAACGGCTTCGATACCTTCGAGGTTAACCGGATTGTGAACGGGGGCGAAAACAGATAAACGGGCGATCGCCTTTTTAACATCCGGCGAAATTAACGTACTTTGCTGATAATCTTCCCCGCCATGTACGACGCGGTGGCCGACAATATCCACCTCTTTTAAATCATTAATGGTTTGAGTTTTCCCCCTCCAAAGACTCTCCAGCATTCGATAAATAGCATCTTTGCGAGACTCGGAGGCAAACTCCTCTTCAAGCCGATCGCCTTTTGCTGTTTTGACTTTCAACTCTGCTATACCCTGCTGGTGAGTCCAATCAATTTGAGCTGACCAGAGGGGTTGCAAAGGTCGATCGGGCAGGACATCGTTTAACTCGTAAAGACAGCTCTTTTGACTGCTAGAACCCGCATTTAACACCAGTATTTTCATGCTTTATTATGTCCTGTTGATTCGTTCTTTCGATCGCTAGGCGATTGCAATCGCGTCTTGTCAAACTTTCGTCCGCCTGCACAGACTAAGAAACCTTGAGAGCCTGGGAAAATTATTAAGAAAAATGTCGAAAAATTAACTCTTAATGCAATGTGTAGCTAACAGTTGCATTTTTTTGATATATCTTCTAGGCAGATTTTCATTTACTAAAGTTTAAGGAGCCGATCGATGTTTACACCAATTTTACTTGCCACTGTCGCCAGAACCGTAGAGTGGAGCCCCACGACCGGTTTGATTATGATTCTTTGCAATATTTTAGCTATTGCGATCGGCAAATCAACCATCCAGAAGCCTACCACAGGCCCAGCCGCGCCCTCGATATTGGGCGGTTTGAGCTTGGGTGCAGTTGTGGGAAGTCTCTGCTTCGGTCATATTTTGGGAACAGGTACGATTTTAGGATTGTCTTACATAGGCGCGATTTAGTTTCAGACTGTAGGGTGCGCCTCCGCACCTTACCCGCAATTTCAAGTACCGGGTAAATTGCGGAGGTTTTCATCCATGTACGATCGATCGCCCAAAACCTCCAGCAACGGGCCGCGAACATCAAACTTGACAATACTGACAGAAGCTGCTAAAGCGCTAATGCGATCGCGATAACGTCCCAAATCAATCCCCAACAGACTGCAAAGAATAATCCGAATAGTAGCTTTGTGGGAGACAACCAACACATTTCCATTCTTGTATTTTTCCTCAATTTCGGCAATAACTAAGGAAGCTCTACTGGCAATTTGTACCGAAGTTTCGCCGCCGTTGGGTGCATTCCAAGCCGGTTCAGTCAGCCAGTTAATATAATCTTCTGTATATTCTTTTTTGACTGACTCTAATGTTTTGCCTTCCCACTCACCGTACTTAATTTCCCTCAGTCCATCGCGAAGCTGCATTTCAATTCCCACAGCATCGCACAAAGGTTTTGCAGTGGCAATTGTGCGTTTCATCGGACTGACATAAACAGCATTCCAAGGCAATTTTGCGTAAGTAGCAGCAAACTGTTCTGCCATTTGAGAACCTGCGGATGTTAATTCTGGGTCGAGGTCGCCGCAGAAGCCACCTGTTTTGCTGTAAGTCGTTTCACCGTGTCGTAGAAAATAGATTTTTAAGCTCATGAGTTAATTGTGTGTGAATTTTACTATGTTAGCAAAAGAGTTTAAAAAACTCCTTCAAATCATCGAGAGCAGGATGAGCCCAATTCCAAATATCTTTTTTGTGTTTCATAACATAATCAAACCCAGACATACTGCATTTCTTTCCAGCTTGTTTCTGTTCCTGATTTGAGCAAGTATCATACCTGAGATAGATGCTCACCCAGAATTTATCAAAATCTTTCTGCTTGATTTCCTTTCCCTCCTTTTCTTTTATGCAACTTCTCCAGCTATCCAAACAATCAGCATAAGGTGATTCTCTAGCCTTTATTGCCTTTAAAAGCGTTTCCAGTTCGCCTTTACCTCCAACATTTGTAAAGTAACAAGCCAATTTTGCATTTGTTCCATGATCTGTACAAATATCGATAAATTGTTTAGTGCTTGACAAGCTTTCAGCTTTAAACACTTGCTTTATACATCTATCTACGAATTTCAGCCGTTCTTGCTCTGCACAATTATCAATATCGATAATAATTCCAATCTTTTCAATATCTTTGCGGTCAATCTTTCTTATTAAATTTTTTAAAGCTTTGATTAACTCTGTTTCGCTCAAGCCTTCCAAAGGTTCATAATCACCTATATAAATAGGTTTTTCTACCTGGATATCGCAGTTTAGTTTCTCAACCATTGCCTGCATGAAAAATTTATCATTTTTACTTTCTACTATGACAATATTACTCACCTCTCACTCCTTCTTGATGCTCTAGTGCGTAATTCAAAGTTTCCAAATCGAGCCGACTTCCGATTATTTGATTTGTTTTGAGTTTCCTTGCTAGTTCAAAATATGCGCTGCTGCATTCCTGATTTTGTTCTAAACCCACATCAGCAAATGCTTGAAGCATCTCTAAACTGTGCGTTGTAGCAAAAATCTGGGTATCCAGTTCAACCGCTAAGCGAAATAATAATCTCCAAAATTCCCGCTGAGTTGTATAGTGTATACCATTTTCTATCTCATCAATTAGCAATATTTTATGTTGGTTGTTGACCAGTTTAAGGATAATTTCTGCAACTCTGTTAATGGCATCTCCAAACAATGATAGAGGCAAACGATTTTCACCTTTTCTTCTCAAGTAAAGCGTGGGTTCCCCAATCGAAAAACTCTCTACTGATTCTATTGAAGAGTCTAGAACTTGAAAAGCTTTCAAAACTTCCCTATATTTGTCATCCAAACGCGCGAGGTCAAATAGTTCCATAATATCTGTCCCCAAAGACCTCATACAAGATGGAATAAAAGGCGGTTCGTTAACATTAGGACGCTTCCCAAACCAGTATTGTCTTGATGAAGTAGCTATGACAACGGACTGAACATTTTCTTGATTATCTCGATTTGACTTAATATTTAGGACTAACAAATCATCTTTATCCTTCAAGAAGGACTCTCTTAATCTTTCTACATTTTGATCGTCAAAAATATTGTTCACATTTCCCGATTCATCTAAGCAAATTTCTATTTTGTGTATGACGTTACTCTCATCTTTTCCCTGAATTACTATAGCTGCGTCTTTGTTCTGGGAATAAAAAAAGTTTTCCCATCCCCTCTTAAATATTGATTGTATTAATTCTCTCGGTTCTCTCGATTCTCTCGGTTCTATTGGTTCTATCGATTCTGAGGATTCCCTTCTCAGCGTTTTTAATGCGAATATACTTCTACCATCGGGATCTTTATAGAGAAAAATTGCTTCTAGCAATGCTGTCTTGCCAGCATTATTTTTACCCCCGATTAAATTGACTCTTTCAAACCCAGAAATTTTGATTTGCTCAAAGCACCTAAAATTTTGAATTTCTATTTTTTTAAGCATGACCGCCTCTTTTGAATGTACAAATCCTAAATCACTGTTGATTTATGCTAACATTAATTCTATCTTAGTTGTTTTACTTGAGTCGCAACAAGCGAGGAATGTCATGCAGACTATAGACCTTTTTGAAGTCATTGAACGCCATCCAAGCAAGGTAAGCGGTGCATGGGTATTTCGAGGAACGCGCGTACCTGTTGCCGCCTTTTTCGAGAACCTTAAAGATGGAGCATCTATTGACCAGTTTCTCGAATGGTTTCCAGGAGTAACTCGCGCCCAAGTTGAGGTATTACTCGATCGCGCCCTAGCCTCGTTAACGCAGATGGCACAAGCATGAAGATATCGATTAACCCGCAAGTCCGCCGGGGGTTGAAAACCCCCGTCTCATAGCGAAAGTCCTCTAAAAGAGGACTGAAAAGCCAATTAAATCAACCACTTAATTCCTAATTTCAAATCTCAAATCTCCAATCTCAAATCAATAATTCCCAATCTAACATCTAAAATCTAAAATCGATAGTCGGTTTCAACCGACTTTTGCTATGAGACAGGGGTTTTCAACCCCTGGCGGACTCGCGGACTAACGACAGATATCTCATAGCAACTAAAAAAGCCCTCAATTTCTGAGGACTTTCTTTTCATACCGCGATCGCACCTATCCAGGTGCACCCGATCGCACGGTTTGATCTCCAGTCGTTGTCGGATCTTTCGTTTCCTTCGGCGCTTCCGACGAAACCGCGCCCGCGTGCGGCCACTTCCAGTCGCGGATTTCCGGCATATCATCGCCGTGTTCGTTGATATAATGCCTGTGTTCGATCAGCTTGTCACGGATAGCTTGTTTGCCGTAAGCTGCGACAGAACTCAGTTTTGGAACGCGATCGAGTACATCTCCAACTAAATGGAATCGATCGAGGTCATTAATCACCACCATATCAAACGGCGTCGTAGTCGTTCCCTCTTCCTTGTAACCCCGAACGTGAATATTCGGGTGATTTGTCCGGCGATAAGTCAAGCGGTGAATCAGCCAAGGATAGCCGTGAAAAGCAAAAATCACCGGCTTATCTTTCGTGAACAAAGTATCAAAATCCTTGTCAGACAAACCGTGGGGATGTTCGCTAGCCGGTTGCAGCGTCATCAAATCCACCACATTCACCACCCGCACTTTTAAATCGGGATAATCTCGGCGGAGAATGTCCACAGCAGCCAAAGTTTCCAGCGTCGGAACATCACCCGCGCAAGCCATCACCACATCCGGTTCGCCGCCTTTATCGTTACTAGCCCACTCCCAAATGCCGATGCCGGCGGTACAGTGTTTAATCGCAGAATCCATATCCAAATACTGCAATGCCGGCTGCTTCCCTGCAATAATCACGTTGACATAGTGGCGACTGCGGAGACAGTGATCCGTTACTGACAGCAAAGTATTAGCATCGGGCGGCAAATAAATCCGCACCACTTCCGCTTTCTTGTTAATTACGTGGTCAATAAAACCCGGATCTTGGTGAGAAAAACCGTTGTGGTCTTGTCGCCAAACGTGAGAAGTTAGTAAGTAATTCAGAGATGCGATCGGTCGGCGCCAAGGAATGTGACGAGTAGTTTTCAACCACTTGGCGTGTTGGTTGAACATCGAATCGATGATGTGAATAAACGCCTCGTAGCAGGAGAAAAATCCGTGGCGTCCCGTCAGTAAATAGCCTTCCAGCCATCCCTGACATAGATGTTCGCTGAGGACTTCCATCACCCGGCCTTCGGGGGAGATGTGGTCGTCTTCGGGCAAAATTTCCCCCGCCCACATCCGGTTCGTCACTTCAAACACCGGATCGAGGCGGTTTGAGGCCGTCTCGTCAGGCCCGACAATGCGGAAATTGGCGTTTTCCTGATTGAGTGTCATCACGTCTCGCAGGAAGCGGCCGGAAACGCGGGTTGCTTCTGCCATTACAGTGCCCGGTTTTTGCACGTCAACGGCGTAGTCTTCAAATTTCGGCATTTTCAAGTCTCGCAGCAGCAGGCCGCCGTTAGCGTGGGGATTTGCCCCCATGCGCCGAGATCCCTTGGGCGCGAGTTCTGCCAATTCGGGAATTAACTTGCCATTTTCGTCGAAGAGTTCTTCCGGCTTATAGCTTTTCATCCAATCTTCGAGGAGTTGGACGTGTCCCGGCTTAGAAGCCATTTCCGAAAGTGGGACTTGGTGCGATCGCCAATAATCCTCAGTTTTCTTACCGTCAACTTCCTTCGGCCCCGTCCAGCCTTTGGGAGTTTTCATCACAATCATCGGCCACTGGGGACGGCCCGAATAGCCCTCCGTCCGGGCTTTTTCCTGAATCGCCTTAATTTCGCCGATCGCGGTATCGAGAGTTGCAGCCATCAACTGGTGCATGGTTTCCGGGTCTGAACCTTCCACCCAATAAGGTTTGTAGCCATAACCGACCATCAAACTTTCCAATTCCTCCTGCGGAATGCGGGCCAACAGCGTTGGATTGGCAATTTTGTAGCCGTTCAAGTGCAAAATCGGCAACACGGCCCCGTCGCGAACCGGGTTGAGAAACTTGTTAGAATGCCAGCTAGCAGCCAAGGGGCCGCTTTCGGCTTCCCCGTCACCGACAACGGCCGCCACAATCAAATCGGGATTGTCGAAAACTGCACCGTAAGCGTGGACGAGGGCGTAGCCGAGTTCACCTCCTTCGTGAATCGAACCGGGAGTTTCCGGGGCGACGTGGCTGGGGATACCGCCGGGAAAGGAGAACTGTTTGAATAGCCGTTTGATACCCTCTTCATCTTCGGAAATGTTCGAGTAATATTCGCTGTAAGTGCCTTCGAGATAGGTGTTGGCCACCAAGCCCGGCCCGCCGTGTCCGGGGCCTGCGATGTAGATGGTGTTGAGGTCTTGGGCTTTGATGATGCGGTTGAGGTGAACGTAGATGAAGTTTAAACCTGGAGTGGTGCCCCAATGTCCGAGGAGTCTCGGTTTGACGTGTTCGATTTTGAGGGGTTCTTTGAGTAGGGGATTGTCGAGGAGATAGATTTGTCCGACGGATAGGTAGTTTGCCGCCCGCCAGTAGGCGTTCATTTTGTGTAGTTCTGAGTCGGAAAGCGGCTTTAATTGCGGGATCTCGGTTGTTCCTAGCATCATCAGCTATTGACTCCTAAGTTGTGGTTGTTTTGTAAAGTGCGATCGTGAAGTGCGATCGATATTAATTGGTTATCTGTGACATTTTGTATTTAAACTCCATGTCTTCCACACCAACTATTGAATTCTAGCTCGTTTATGTCTCCATCAAAGTTTAAATCAATGTTAATTTATGGCTAAACATCGCACAATTTCGAGGTAATAAAGATAGAGATTTGCGGGGATCAAGGAATTCAGTAATATAAAATAGGATTTACACAAGAGCTTGCGGAGAGTGTTCACTGGGCACCTGATGCGTATGTGCTGCAGCGGGTGGGAGAAGTTGTGCAAGTCCCCAAAAAGATACTTTTCAAGGTAGAACTCGTAATGATTTATATGTGAATTAAATTTTATTTATGCAGGCGAATTGTCTGCTGACTCCTTTTCAGGTAGAGTTCTGTATGTTTGTCATATCAAAGTTCTCGTTAGTTTAGCTTGTGGACGTACTTAAATCATACTCATCTTGAATATTCTTGATTCGGAAACTAGCATTAAATTTTTTCTTAAACTGACTTTGTAGCTGTTGTATACTTGGTGTTTGTTTTGGCACACGTGTAGACACGACAAAACATAGCTTCTTAATCTTTTGCGGATTTGCCGAAAGTAAATTAATAGTTGATTCTATTTGTTTAACCGCCTGTGCAATATCGCTTCCTTTCAACTCTACATATATTTCTACTGCATCAGAAGGAATGAGTGCGTAGTCGCAACGCAAAGTCTCATTGTCACTAATAACGCAGCCATCAACCTTAATTATTAATATTTCGTCTTTATTCGGGTTGAGGAACGTTATTTTACTTTTGTTTTCCTGCAAGACAATCTTGGTGTCGGATCTATGTTCCTCACACTCTGGAATACTTTTCATATACGATTCAAACTAAGTTGAGAAGTTGATCGAATTCAATAGCTAGTTCATCAGAAACAGAATCAATTACTCGCGCATCAATCAACCCAGTATCAGGACACACAATACTATTGCATTTTCCATTCATCAAAACATAGGCTGAGAGATCGGAAACATCTAAGGATTTGTATCTAGATACAATCTCTTCTAGTTGATGTTGTATATCTTCGCTGGACTCTTCATAAAGAAGCCCAGCCTGGAGCAGATTATTAAGTGCTGTCAGGACATAAGGACTATGGGTAGTTATAAAGAATTGAAGTTGCTCTTTGCGAGAATTAAAGACTGTAGCGATCAACTCGACAATATTACGCTGTGCGCTTGGAAATAAATGCGCTTCCGGCTCCTCAATATACACTGTCTGACCGACAGGAGGGGAAGCTAGTAAAGGTAGTGCAGCTAGTATAATTGTCAGAGGCAATGTTTCCTGTTGACCGGAAGATGAGTTCGCAATACTAATACGTCTTCCATCTGCCACCTCCAGAAAATCTTTGCCTTTTTCCTGTATGTGCTTACCACATAAAGACTGCTCTATTAGCCTGTTTATTTCCTCTAGTATATCTTTTGTATATTTATCTTCAACATCAACTTCATATTGTATACCCAAATTTTTTATCCCTTCGTATGTTGAGCCAAACGATCTTAGAAATGGATCTAAGGTATTATTGCTTGACAGAATAGAAAAAATATTGCTCTGAATATTAGAGAAAAATGAGCGACCAGCAGGAATAAAAAGCTGATTGAAGGCTGCCTCTCGACCAATGGATCTGCCTAAACTTTCTACTAAGTGATCTTTTAAAAATTTTTGGCTGAAAAGTGAACTATAAATAATATCAAAACTAGGAGCTATTTCCGAGCTTTTCTCTCTTCCTTTTTTTAGCAAATTGCGTAGGTCTGCCAATTTTTTCTTGAAAAAATCTGAATAGCTGAGGGAAATTCTACCTTTGGTATCCTGTTTTCTCCTAACTTCTATAAAAACATTGGAAATTTCATACCTGATGAAAAAATCTTGTTTTCCCCAACAATCAGGAGGAAAATATTCCTCAAACGTCTTGGAATAGTTGGAATCTAGATTGCGTTTTGTCTGCTCATTATCTACAACCGATAAAATTTCCCATACGAAGTTCTTAAAATAAAAAAGGAGTTTAGCGCAAACGCTTTTACCGCTGGCTTGAGGGCCAATAAGTATATTTATTCGTTTGATTTCAATCTCTAAATCCTTGATGCCAGCAAAGTTTTTAACTATTAATTTTTCAGCCATAATTGAAATCAAGTATGGTAAGGGCTTGTGTCATCTTAACATACAAATTTAATTTTTATGGTTAAAGTTGTCACTTTTGTGTTAATAAACCGAATTAGTCACCCTAGGAAAAACTTCAAACAACTCTCATTAATATCAAGATGGATTTCTACCATTTGTACCAATATACTTTTGGATTACCGCAGTTTTTTCGTGAAAGTCGATCGCCCATATCGCCTTTCTGGTCGCTGAGGAGATGTTAGACCAACGTCCAGTTATTGATAGGGGAAGGAATTACCGAAACCCTAAAATAATACCATTTTTACAAAGTTTGGCTAAAAAATAAGTGTTGGGTTTGTTTACATCGCCTCTCGATCGCACAAGTGCGGATCTGTGAGATTGTCGATATGCTGCGTTAGGGGTTGTTCATGGCGGCGCACCCTACGACTACTTAGCCGATCGCCACAAAGTAAACTACAGCAATCTCAATCCGAAAATCACTGCATCGGTTTGATTGCTGGCTAGATACCATCGCCGATATTTCCCGCTGAAAAAACTTAGGAGGCGACTAAAACAGGGCACTCTGAAATCCGGCAAACATTGGACACAGTTGGCTGGTGGGAAACGACTCGCAGTTCGTGAGAATACCGGGGACGCGGGTCATTTTCTAACCAGATGGGCGGTACCATCATCACTTCATAGTAAGCGATCTTATGCAAAACCCCGGGCTGGGACTTCAACTCCACTGTCAAGCCCGCTCTGTACTCAAATGCTTCTTCCCAGTCTAGGTTTTCATTCATACCCATAGCGATCGCGCCTCTTAATCTTGTTTCTTTTGTCCATTGTAGAGCGGTACATAAAAGATTGGGTACTTTCTGTTGCTTATGATACAATTTTTAACCTTATATGTTCGTTCCCTGACAATTTAAGAGAGAAGAGCAATTGTCAATAAGTAAATAGGATGATTTTGCCGACGGGTGACAAGTAAGCAGAAAAGCTAGGCTTGACAAGAGTTGGAGTTGATATGTCTCAAAAAAAATAGGGGCGATCGAACCCCGCAGACGTTTATTAGACAAAGGAAGATCAGAGAATTTTAAGGATTGAAGTACAAACCTATTTTTGCAAACTTGGTTAATATTTTATAAGTCAGCCTTAATTTGGAACTGGTATAAACACATGATTATCTAGCCCCAAAACACTACATATAGCCTTTCGAGCTCTCATATGAGGTACTCATGGGCATAGGCCTCCGTGGCCTCCGTGGGCATACCTCACCACGCTTGAGAACCGCTATATTTTGTGCTTTGTCAAGCAAGCTATAATCAAAAAAATTATCAAAATTTTCACGCTCCCTCGATTGCAATCTAGAGTCAACTGATTCGGGCGATCGCACTATAATAGCAAATAGCTACATAATTCATAAATCCTAAAATTTCCATGACAATCAAAGAATTAGAAACACAACTTTTGGCATTAACGCCAACCGAGAAAGCTGAGGCAATCAGCATCTTAACCCAAAGCCTGAAAAACAGCGGCCGCCCGATTACAAAAACTCCCGGCGTGATGGGCGGTGATGCTTGTATTCACGAAACTCGCATTCCCGTTTGGTTGATCGCCAGCTATCACAATGACGGCGCTACCGATGCTTTTATCCTAGACTGCTATCCCCATCTCAGTGCTGCTGATTTGGTAAATGTTTGGGCTTATGCTGAAGCTTATCCTGACGAAATTGAGGAAGCAATTAGACTGCAAGATGAGGCTGACGAAATATTAGATACACCTGAAAATATCAAATAAACCTATGGCGCGTCTCTACGCAGACGAACAATTTCCTCGGCAAGTCGTGCAAAACCTGCGGTCTTTGGGGCATGATGTCCTGACTGTTCAAGAAGCAGGAAATGCTGGACTACCTGATGAGGATGTATTAGCATTTGCCATCATTGAAAATCGGGCTGTTTTGACCGTCAACCGACGGGATTTCTTTCAACTGCACAAGCTGCAACCTGACCACTGTGGTATTATTGCCTGCACGCGAGATGACGATATTGCTAGACTGACTGCTAATATTAATGATGCGATATCTACTGCTGAGACATTGACGAAAAAAGTGATTCGTGTCTATCGCTCAGGGCCGCCGTCCATATCTTAATTGAACTCAATAATAAGGAATTACCGAAGCCCTAAAATAACAAAGGCTCCTTAAGGAGCCTTCGCCAAAATATAAATTTTGGTATTCAGAACGTCTTTACCGGAATTCCTCGACCCTCGTGGCTAACGGGATGTCATGATTAGATCATGTCTGCTGCATCCATAGGTCTAATCTAATTCATGGTTTGGATCTGTGTCAAGTTTTACTCAAGCAAAGTATTAAAATTTTCCAGTGTGGGCGATTTGCGGTATAGTACGCTTTCTAGTTCTGGATTGCCGCAGTTTTGTCGTGAAAGTCGATCGCACATATCGCCTTTCTGGCGGCTGAGGAGATTTTAGACTAACGCGAGGTCAGGGATATGGGGTTTGGGCGGCGTTGGGGGCGCGAGATCAGCATATTTAGCATTTTACATCTTCAATATTTTCTTGAATTCCTCCAAAGTTGGCGTTGGCTTAATTCGATGAATCATGCGATGACAGTTGGAGCAAAGAACCGTAAAGTCTTGTATTGGATCTAATTTAATTTTCGCCTTGCTCAAGCTTGATATTGGAACAGTATGATGCGCCTCTATAAATTGCTTGCCTACTTCTCCATATCGAGCTTCAAAGTTGAAATCGCAAGCTTTGCATATATAACCTTGCAACTGCTTGACTTTTTTAGATAAACTTTGGTTTCTTTCAGTAACTCTATGTATTCTATATTTTGTCAAATCTTCAAACCAGTCGTCTTTTTTTTGCTCGTAGTTCTGAATATCATTTATTGAAAAAACTTTTTCAAAAAGAGTAAAGTAAATTTCTAGGAGTTTATTGAGGTCGTCAGTCAATACCTCATCATCAGGTATCTCATTTCTAGGGTAAAATTTGGATGCAATGTTACCTGCTTCATAAGCCTGCCCCAATCTTCTAGCGTCTTTTTTACGAATGAAAGTTAGCTTTAAGTCTAGTGAATCAGAAAAATCTTTAATCGCTTCTTCTCCAAGGGTATCTCTAAAAAATATTGCTTGATTTCTCACCCTATTTCTTGATCCAGGAAGCCCACACTCATCGCGTATATCTGCAATACCCTGATTTAAAGAAAGATAAACACCAGAGCCATCCACAGGGAAAAAGTAAACACAGTAAAATCCTGAAGTTACAGTCTCAGTGACTAATATATTAAATATTGCAATCCAAGGAACTTTAGCCCAAGCACCCTTACCGGCCGAAGCTTCAATGCTGTACATATCGGGGAGATGTAAGAATGACTCTATAGATTTTGGGATCGTCTTTTTGAAATAGCTAGCAAATGGGTGTTTTGGAAAGGGATCTTTGCTAGCTTCTGGATACTCAAGAACTACTTTCTCCAGCAAATGTTTAAGCACCATATGATACTGCCTCAATATTGATAGTGAGATTGATTGGTTTGCCTCCAGAAGATCGAGGAATTCTTAGGTCAAAGGACATGAAGTCATTTGTATATTTTTCCATATATTCCCGAAATTGACTCCTGTTTTTTTACGAGAAAATTCCCTTATAATATGGTAGCGGATCGAGTAGGGTGCGTCCCCAGAGAAACTTTAATTACTGCATTCTCCATCGAAAGGGACGCACCCTACAAGCCACTAAATTTCTAGTAGCGCGGTTTACGGACATGAGGCTGCTATAACTTTAGCGTTAATTAAGGTAAAAATCCGATCTAGTTCTAGTAAGCTTGCTACTTCTACAACCTTTTCTGAATTTAAAAGATTAGCCTTTTTTCTGTCCGCTAGTTCTTCTAATCGGGCTTGCAGGTTTTCCGTAAATTTGAATAAGTAAAGATTTCTGACTTTCTGAATCGAAATCTCACGATCGATCCAGTAGGAATGTTGTACCATAAGTTCAGCTCTCATGGTGATTAAATTACTCCAATTACTAGATGGATCGTCTTGATTATATCATAAAAATAAAAGATTGCTAAAGCAAAAAACACAAAAAAACCTGCATCGAGTATTGGTCACTATTCTTTAGTCGGTTTCAACCGACTTTCGCTATGAGACAGGGAATTCATTCCCTGACGGACTCGCGGATAAACGAAAGAACCCGATAAAAACCCGGTTTTTCTACTAATAAACCGGGTTTCCAATATTACAGAAAACTCAACTAACTTGACTTAGTTGTTTTCTTGGCTGTTGTCGCAGTCGTCGCCTTCTTAGTCGTGGTTTTCTTCGCCGCAGTCTCCGTCTTTTTAGCAGTGGTTTTCTTCGCCGCAGTCTTCTTCGTTGCTGTTTCCGATTTCGTCGCAGTAGTCTTGGTTGACTTCTTAGACTTGCTGCTAGATTTTCCGCCCCCCGCTGCTTCCTTGGTGGCTAACAATTCCAGTGCTCTTTGTAAGGTGAAATTCTCCACAGATTCATCCTTAGCCAAAGAAGCATTGATATCGCCGTGTTTGACGTAGGGGCCGTAGCGGCCATCGTAAACATTGATCAATTCTCCCGACTCTGGATGCGCGCCCAATTCCTTCAAAGGTGTGGCTGATTTGCTGCGGCCGCGGGCAGCTTTCGGCTGCGATAATAACTCTAAAGCCCGATCGAGCATTATAGTCAAAACATCATCCGGCGGTTTGATCGATCGATAATCTTTCCCCACCTTACCCTGGTCATGCACCACATAAGGCCCGTACATCCCCAAATTAGCTTGCACCTTCGCCCCCGTCTCCGGGTGAGAGCCCAACAAGCGAGGTAAAGTCAACAAACTCACCGCCATATCCAGCGTCACGCTATCCTTATCCGTCCCCTTCGGTAAAGAAGCCCGCTTCGGTTTCTTATTCGTTTCCGAAACTTCCCCTAACTGAACGTATGGCCCATAACTGCCAATCAGCACATAAATCGGTTCCCCGGTTTCCGGGTGAAGACCCAATTTTTCCGGGCCTTCGGTTTTTTGCTTTAACAGAAACTCCACTTGTTCCGGATCTAAATCTGCCGGCGTCAAATCTTGGGGAATCGATGCTTTTACGACGCCTTCTTCGCTTTCCGATTCTAGGTATGCGCCGAATTTGCCGATGCAGACTTTAGCAGAAATATTCTCCAATACCACAGTTCGGGCAACTTTCGCATCAATCTGACTTTCCTGTTCTTTAACTTGGGTTGCGAGTCCGGTTTCCCCTGTATAAAACTTTTGCAAATACGGCAGCCATTTCGCCTCGCCGGTGGCAATTTCATCGAGGGTTTGTTCCATTCTGGAAGTAAAACCGGTGTCTACTAAATCGGGAAAATGTGTTTCCAATAAAGTAGTGACAGCGAAAGCGGTGAATGTCGGAATTAGGGCGTTAGCTATTAATTTGGCATATCCCCGATCGACAATTGTACCGATAATACTCGCATAGGTACTCGGACGGCCCACACCTTCGCTTTCCAGCATTTTCACCAGAGAAGCTTCCGTGTAGCGGGCAGGAGGTTGAGTTTCGTGGCCAACTGCCTCTAAATCCTTACAATTAGGTTTATCCCCCACCTTCAGCGCCGGCAAAATCACCTCCTGGTCTTCCAACGCCGCATTCGGATCGTCGGAACCTTCCACGTATGCCCGCAAAAAGCCTGGAAAATCAATGCGTTTGCCGCTGGAACGGAAACCGGCATCTTCTACCTGAGTTAATACAGTGACGTGAGTTTGGCGGGAATCGGCCATTTGAGAAGCGACAGTCCGCTTCCAAATCAAATCATAGAGGCGGAAATCAATCCCATCCAATCCCGTTTGCTGCGGAGTCCGAAAAGTGCTGCCGGCGGGACGGATAGCTTCGTGGGCTTCCTGGGCACCTTTGCTTTTCGTAGTGTATTTGCGCGGTTGGGGGCTGAGGTATTCGCTGCCGTAAAGTTCTTGCACGCAACTGCGCGCCGCTTCGATCGCCTGTTCGGACAAATGCACCGAATCCGTCCGCATATAGGTGATAAAACCGCGTTCGTAGAGACTTTGGGCAATTCGCATGGTTTCTCGCGCACCCAGCCGCAGCTTGCGGTTAGCTTCTTGCTGCAAAGTCGAGGTCGTAAACGGCGGCGAAGGTTTGCGGGTGACTGGCCGTTCTTCAATATTCCCGACAGTCCAGGGTTTGTTTTGAATGCGTGAGAGTAAAGCCCGCGCCTGTTCTTCGTTGAGCAAAAGTACACGGCGGCCTGCGATAATTTGCCCGGTATTTTCATCAAAATCGCTGCCATTTGCAACTTTTACATTGCCGACAGTCACGAGTTTGGCATCAAAGGAAATCTTGCCCTTTTCCAAAAGCGCTTTTAAATCCCAGTAACTACCTTGGCGGAAAGCGCGGCGTTCCCGTTCCCGCCGCACCAACAGGCGTACAGCGACTGACTGGACTCTACCGGCGGACAAACCCCAAGCGATTTTTTTCCACAGTAGCGGAGAGAGTGTGTAACCGACGAGTCTGTCGAGAATTCGGCGAGTTTCTTGGGCTTGTACAACTCGATTGTCGATATCGCGGCAGTGAGTCAAAGCATCGCGGATTGCTTCGCGGGTGATTTCGTGAAACACCATCCGCTTGATGGGCACTTTGGGTTTGAGGATTTGCAGCAAATGCCAGGAAATACTTTCGCCTTCCCGGTCTTCGTCAGTGGCTAGAATCAGTTCTGTGGCGTCTTTGAGGGCGTCTTTGAGTTCTTTAACAATTTTCTTTTTATCTTTCGGGATGACGTAGAGGGGTTCAAAGTCTGCTTCCACGTTTACGCCCAGTTGCGCCCATTTTTCTCCTTTAACGGCTTCTGGTATTTCTTCGGCGGAGGATGGTAGGTCGCGGACATGGCCCATCGATGCCTCTACACGGTAGGTGGAGGGCAGGAAGTTGCGGATGGTGCGGGCTTTGGTAGGAGATTCGACGATGACTAAGGTTGACATGGCATCTTTTAAATATGGATGGCAGCGCAGCTAGAGGGTCTAAGTTAGAGAGTTTAGGTCAGATGTCAAGGTTTCTTTCAACTTTGGGCGATTATTTTCAAACTACCTTAATTTTTAACTTACTGCCGATCGGGTGGCAGGTGACAATATGATGGGATTTTACTGCTTTGGGGGCAGAGGCTGCGAATCGCGTCTCTACAAGATGCACGGGATGATGACCTGACTTTAGCAGAATTGTCGCTAACTGGATGTTGAGACTGCTGGATACGGGCGGATGGTTCCTCAATTGTAGATTTTAGGTTTTAGATTTAAGATTGGGCAAGATTTGATGGTTTCCCTGCAAAAAAGACTTGAAATGCGATCGAGAATTGGTCAAATAGTCGAGCGCATTTACAGAAAGGGTCGATCGCGCTCACAAGCTAACATCAGATATTGTGGGACTAATTCTTGATACCATTTTGGGAACGGGTTATTATAAACACTAGGCAAGATGGCGTAAATCTTCGATCGTATTCGTAGGGTGTGTCGCCATCTACCATCCTCAAACAAAGAGCGACAATCGATCGAGCGACGCACTAAGCGACAATATTTGACGACACAAACCCAACATTTGTATCTTGTCTCGCTTTGGGAGCGCTCGACAGTAGTAACAACAGTGTCAGGCTGTGTTAGCTTAGCCATAGCCAGTATCTGAAAAACACTTTTGAGTGCTATGATTCAAGAAGAGGGTTCTCAGCCAAGTATTAAATCGATTCTAGAACAAATATTCACCCCAGAAACTTTCTCACCCCAAAGTCACAGCGACCCAATTAAACTGTTAGACATTTCACTCAATTTTCCCTACAGCTCAAATGAGTGGGATACAATCTTTGAAACATTTATTGGTTTGCTTGAACATAAAGAATGGCAGATTTGGGACAGGGCAATTAACAAGCTAATCTATGCTCTAGAAATAGAACAGTCGCAACGATCTAATTGCGACGATTACCAGCCAAGACCGATTGACAGGCGCATGAAATCTATCTGTGAGGCGATCGCAGCCCAAACTCTAAATAAGCCTAACATCTTTGAAAATTTTTGTTGTGGCTTCCAGTTCTTGGCAAAAGAACCACCTTATAACCGCTTACTTCTCGAATGGTTATACCAATTGGCTGCTTCAGAAGAGCGAGAGATTCCTACAAAAAAGGCGATATTAGCAGCACAACTTTTCTTGGGTGCTTATGATTCGACTTGGCAAGAAGTAGGAGAAAAATTGTTAGAAATGCTAGATGATGCTGACCTGCTAATTAGGGCTTGTACTGCTTATCAGATTGGTATTTTTTATGGTAATAGTGTCAAAAAACATGAATATTGGGAATGGTATATTGATGAAAATTATGAGCGCAACCAACAAGCGATTATTGGAATACCACCACTTGACGAGATGATGCAGTTAATTTACCACAAGGAACTCGATCGCCCAGGGATAGCAGGCGCGTTCTGGGGCGCTATTCCGAAACAAGGTTTTGATGCCAAAGAATGGTTGTTGGATATTTTAGAGAATTCACCAGAACCAGAACCTTATATTTGCTACTTTCCTTGCAACTTAGCGTTTGATGCCCATGAACGGTTTAGCCGGGATGCTGGTGCGGTTCGCCGCCTGATTGATATGGGGCGTGTAGGGCTTGCTCTTGCTGCTGCGACAGATGAATCCTGCAAAGTTGCAGCCCTTGAACCGCTGTTAATTGAATTGGGTAACTATGATGACCCTGAAATAATTAGGCTTGCGTCCTGGCATCTTGCATACCATTACCACTATCTGCATCTACGGGGTGCGGAACTGGGATATGTTGAGTTGGTTGGTGAATTATCAACGATTGACTTGTTCTTGCTGTTTCCTCAGAAAAAAGAACTTGAATCTCCCTATGCAGCGGTCATTTATCCAAAAGGAACTGATGGGAAATTGAGCCTACAGACTGCTCGGGAATGGGTCGATAGAATTTTTCCCGATGCAGTTAGAGGCAAGCCGACAGAGCTTTTGTTACCAGAGAATGTCCGCTGGTATCAGCGAGGATATATTGACTACCATGTATCCGAAGAAAATACGAACTCTAATCTTATCGATCATGTAATTATTGGATATCGTTCTCAATTTATGTGGAATCCCAAACAATTCTTGTAGAGATATTGTCGATCTTTTTTACGGATTTTGCATGGCGACACACCCTACAACTAAAGTAGTTGGATGCAATTTAACAGATAACTTTTATGGCATTTGAATTCGACCATCTCTTCATCTTAACTCATATTGGTGCCCCCGAAGCCGATCGCCTATCATCCTTCGGTTTAGTTGAGGGTGGATCTCGCATTCATCGCGGACAAGGTACAGCCAATCGCTGTTTCTTTTTCCATAACGCAATGTTGGAATTGTTATGGGTTCACCATCCAGAAGAGGCGAAGTCTGAGCGAATTCATCAGACTCGTCTTTGGGAGCGATCGACAAATCGGAATAATGGTGCGTGTCCATTTGGCATCTGTTTGCGTCCAGCCAAAGGTTCTGAAGACACAGTTGCATTTTCTAGTTGGGCATATCGTCCACCTTATTTATCTGAAACGATGAGTATCGCAGTAGGAACAAATAGTGATGTTTTGACTGAACCCATGCTTTTCCAAATTTCCTTTGGTAAACGTCCCGATCAATACTCTGCTGATAAGTCACAGCCTTTGGAGCATAGTGTTGGTTTACGCGAAATTACTCGTGTAGAATTAGTCAGTCCTGCTGCCAATAATCCGTCACCTGAACTTCAAGCAGTGCTTGAGACAAATCAGCTAAAGTTACGGATAGGAACCGAGTATTTTGTGGAGCTTGGTTTTGATGGAGAAGTGCAGGGACAACAGGTAGATTTCCGACCGGGATTGCCGCTTATTATTAGTTGGTAATGTAAACCCGCCAGCTAACAAGGAGTTCTATAGAACCCATTTAACATCCAGGGCTGTTTCATTCTCGCTCCGGGGCAAACCCTCGTGAAGAGCCCCGATGCCTGAAACGGCCCTTCGCTCGTCGGTGGGGGGTAGGCACGGGGAGTAGGGGTAGCACTACCCCTATAAAACCATGATTTTCCTGAGAATGAAACCACCCTGCACCGAAATTCCGATTCACCACTCTAAAAAACGTTTTTCTAAAGAAAATTTGGTCGGGTTATAAGCCACACTAAAATCCAAGTAGTCAAAAATGGTGTCAAATCGTGAATCGTGTTTATTTATGAGTCAGTTTATTTGCAATTTTTACACAAATTTTCATTAATGGCAAGTTGATACTCTTCGTCACAGAGTCCGAAACCTTTTCCGGCAACGCTCCTTAAATAAATTACCAACCGTCGCCAACTTGCTTTTTTTCAGTAGCTTATGCACGCACTCTCAAACCAAAAATAATGATGAATTTCAACCCAGATTTTTTTTCAGCAAAAACCCTAGTAATTGTTTGTGTAATTGCTGCGTTTGTTGTCCTTGGTGGCAAAGTCTTTGCCACAACAATCGATTATGCACCGCCATTTAAAGAAACTAGCTTTTACAGTACGACGATATCTGCTAATAACGATTTAGCTGATATTTATTATCCTAAACCATCCGATCTTAATTCCGGTAATTACTCTTTCCCCATTGTACTTTTATTGCAAGGTGCGCTTGTAGATAAATCATTTTATTCAGATTACGCTAGCCATGTGGCGCGGTACGGCTTTGTGGTAGTCGTTCCGAACCATTTGCGCCCTTCGCCCTTCAATCCCACTTCACCGCCTAATTTGGCGTCGGAAACTTCGCAAATTGCGGCGGTTTTGTCTCAAATGGCGATCGAAAACACAAAGCCCACATCTCCGATCGCGTCTGTTATCGATACGCAGCGCCTTGGTTTATTGGGTCATTCTTTTGGTGGTGCAGTGGGGTTATCGGTGATTGCTAATAAATGTCTCCCAGAATTGTATTTGTGTCAAGAGCCATTTACGCGCCCGAAAGAACTATTAGCGGGTGCATTTTTTGGAGCTAACTTGCGAAATCCGATTGCTAATGAATTTGTACCCATCGCTAATGATGGCATTGCAGTGGCGTTGATTCAAGGATCTATCGATGGTGTCGCCCTGCCCGATCGATCTCAAAGCACCTTTGAGCAAATTCAAACACCACCCAAAGCTTTGATTACTGTTATGGGTGCAAATCACTTCGGCATTACCAATGTTAATAACCCCGCTGGTGCGATGCCCGATCGCAATACTGCTACCTTAGAGCGAGCCGTGGGTATTGAAACGATCGCCCGTTGGAGCGCGCTGTTTCTGCGGGCACATATGCTTAAAGATCGATCGGCATTTGATTATATTTACTCTCAAGGTGACGCCCTCGATCCGAATGTCCGTGTTACCACAGTTGCCGTTCCAAAACCATCTTCTAAGTAGCTCCACTTAAAAAAACGTAAGATAGATTAAGGCTAATAGATAGTGTGCCTACATTTTTATTATTGGGCATCACTTATCTGACAGACGGCGAGCACTATATTATGTTCACCATCTATGTACAGTAATTCTATATCGATAACGGTTGAGTAAAGTCCAAACGATCGAACCCATCTGATTGTGGTAGTTCTCTTAGGACATGATATTCCTCTAAATTCTTCAGTCTGCGGAGGCAGACATTGTTTGTATAGACGCGGTTTCAACCGCCGACTCCCCGCCGACTCCCCGCCGACTCCCCGCCGACTCTCCGGCAACAAACACCCGCCCAATTGGGATCGCGAAGCTGTAATCCGCTACAATCTGTGTTTGGTAAAGAATTTTTACAAGTTCACAGCCCATTACAGCCTTTGCGGCTTGTACTACCCAACCTGCCTGAAAATATGGATTTTGCTACTCTTGCTGCCCAGCTAAATGCTGGAACTATCTTGCCAGAGGGAATTGTCATCCTCACCCTCTTGGTGGTTCTCGTCGGCGATTTAATCGTAGGCCGCAGTTCCTCGGGTTGGACTCCCTACGTTGCCGTTGCGGGTTTGTTGGCCGCCGTCGCTGCCTTGTGTTTGCAGTGGGATAACACGGATACCATCTCGTTTCTAGGCGGTTTTAACAGCGATGCCTTGAGTTTAGTGTTTCGTGGCATTATCGCTTTGACTGCGGCTGTCACTATTTTGATATCCGTCCGCTATGTACTGCAAACTGGTACTGCTTTAGCGGAATTCATCGGCATTTTACTAACCGCTACTTTGGGGGGAATGTTCCTCAGCGGCGCTGATGAATTGGTGATGATTTTTATTTCGTTGGAAACTCTGAGTATCTCGTCTTATTTGCTGACGGGTTACACAAAACGCGACCCGCGTTCCAATGAAGCTGCTTTGAAATATTTGTTAATTGGGGCTTCTTCTTCGGCGGTGTTTCTCTACGGAATTTCGCTGCTGTACGGGTTGTCGGGCGGCGAAACTAAGTTAAGTGCGATCGCGGCTAACCTTTCTACTGTGAATGATGGTCAATCTCTTGGTTTGGTGATTGCTTTGGTTTTTGCGATCGCTGGAATCGCCTTCAAAATCTCCGCAGTTCCCTTCCACCAATGGACTCCAGACGTTTACGAAGGTTCTCCTACACCCGTTGTTGCCTTTCTTTCTGTCGGTTCCAAAGCAGCCGGTTTTGCCCTAGCAATCCGCTTGTTAACAACTGCTTTCCCCGCACTTATCGAACAGTGGCACTTCGTGTTCACGGCTTTAGCCATTCTCAGCATGGTGTTGGGAAATGTGGTTGCCCTCGCCCAGACTAGCATGAAGCGGCTTTTGGCTTATTCGTCGATCGCCCAAGCCGGTTTTGTGATGCTGGGTTTGATTGCAGGAACAGAAGCCGGTTACTCCAGCATGATATTTTATCTGTTGGTTTACCTGTTTATGAACTTGGGTGCTTTCGCTTGCATCATCCTGTTCTCCCTGCGGACTGGAACCGACCAAATTAGCGAATACTCCGGTTTGTACCAAAAAGACCCGCTGTTAACTTTAGCCTTAAGTATTTGCCTGCTTTCTCTGGGTGGAATTCCGCCCCTAGCTGGATTTTTCGGCAAAATCTATCTGTTCTGGGCTGGCTGGCAAGCAGGACTTTACGGCTTAGTTATTCTGGGATTAATTACCAGCGTAGTTTCGATTTACTACTACATCCGCGTTGTCAAGATGATGGTAGTAAAAGAACCTCAAGAAATGTCAGACGCGGTGAAAAATTATCCCGAAGTTCGCTGGAACCTTCAGGGAATGCGGCCTTTGCAAGTCAGCGTTGTACTCACTTTGGTGGCGACAACATTGGCGGGAATTTTGTCTAACCCTTTGTTTAATTTGGCTAATGATGCTGTTACCAAAACTCCCATGTTGCAGTCGGCATTGAGTCATGTGCAACCTGTTGTGGGTGCGAAAATTGAATCGAATTTGGTGTCTCGCCGGGATTAATTTTTCCTGTTTGTGACATAGTGGAAAACGCCTGACTCTTTGCAGTTGGGCGTTTCTTTTTTGTTGTGATATACTGTTAATTATGATTTTTAACCGCAGATGTAGGCAGATTAACGCAGATTAACGCAGATAAAAGTTAGTACAGAGGCAACAATGTTAGTACAAAGTAAGGCAAAGTTTTATACTCCAGATGAGTACCGGGAGTTAGAGGAAACTGCTGAGTTTAGAAATGAATACCGCAATGGAGAAATTGTAAAAATGACGGGTGGTAGTATTAATCACAGCCAGATAATCGGTAATATTTATGCGTTCTTAAAATCTGCTTTGCGGGGAAAGAATGCCAGACCATTTATGAGCGATTTGCGGTTGTGGATTCCTCGGTATCGACGCGGGACTTATCCAGATGTGATGGTAGTTGAAGGAGAATTAGTTTGCACAGAGGGACGGAAAGATGAAATACTCAATCCTGTGCTGATTGTGGAAGTGCTTTCTAAGTCTACCAAGGATTTCGATCGGGAGGATAAGTTTCGGTTTTATCGATCGATCCCTGAATTCCGTGAATATGTGTTAGTCAATCAATCTGAGTTTTTAGTCGCACAATATATTAAAACAGAATCAAATGAATGGTTATTTCGGGAATATGAGGGAGAATCAGCAATAGTTTCCTTCGCTTCAGTGGAAGTGCAAATGTCGATGCTGGATCTTTATGAGCTGGTTGTATTTGAAACCCAGGAAACGGAAGTAGAAGAAGAAAATTAATGCTATTGGGGGATGCAATGTCTAGCTTGGTAACAGTAAAACAATAATAACTTGGTGGGTGGTGAGGACTTTAGTCTTCTAATTTTTATGAGGGAAGATATGGATAACTACCGAATTGTCGAAACTTTGACCGAAAGCCAGGTTTCCGACTTGATGGATTTGTACAAAAACGAGTTTTGGAGCGACAAGCGGACGCGGGAGGATGTTGTGAAAATGCTGGCGGCAACTGATGTTACCATTGGTTTTGTCGATGAGAGCGATCGACTAATTGGCATTACCCGCGTCATTACCGATTTTGTCTACAGAGCGATGATTTTTGATGTCATTATCAAGCCGACACACAGAAAGATGGGACTTGGTGCGAAGTTGATGGATGCAGTTTTAACTCATCCCAAACTGCAAGCTGTCGAGCATTTTTATCTTAATTGTTTGCCGAACATGATGCCGTTTTACGAGCGTTGGGGTTTCTCAGATGATGTGGGCGAACTTAAGTTTTTGCGGCGAACAACTGGCTGAACTTAGCCCCTTGAAAGCTCCAATTTTTCTCGAATTACGTCTTCTTTGAAACCTACTAAAACAGCCGTTCCATCTTTAAGGAAAAGAGGACGTTTCAGCAGCATCGCATCCTTAGCAAAAGCATCTACCCACTGTTCGCTAGTCCAATTTTTCTTGTCATCGCCCAAAGCGCGGTAAGATTGACCGGAAGTATTTCGCATGGGTTCAAAACCTAAAGCAGCTACCCAGCTTTGGATTGTTTCGCGAGTCGGCGGCTGTTCTTTTGTGTTAATGAACTCGTAATTAACATCGCTATCTTTGAGCCACTGGAAAGCTTTTTTGCAGGTTCCGCAGTTCGGGATTCCGTAAACTTGAATTGACATAATTAATGATTGTTGACTGTTGACTGTTGACTGTTGACTGTTGATTAATAACAACTGACAACTGACTAATGACTACTGACTAATCTAGCTTGTTGAACCCATTGTTGCACGCGATCGACTGAAGGAGTTAAGTCATTGCGCTGCATTGTCGCTACGTGCAGCCTTAAAACTTGTTGGTGCAATCTCTCCACGGGCATTTGAGCCAATTGAGCCGGCGAAGCAACGCCGGCGTGCAGTAACAGCCCGCAATACTGACACCCTACACTTGGAATTCCAGCCAAATTTGCCATCGCTACCCATTTATTAACATATTGAATGTTAATCTGTAATTGATTGGCTAGCAACACTTTCGCCGCCTGCGTTTTCGTCAGGCGAATTAGTTGTCCGGTTGTGGTGATGCTGCACTCTTCCAGTTGAGATTGGTTTTCCTTGCTCAATCCCGGTAAATGTGCGATCGGCCAGTCGCGTACTTGCACAGAAGTTTGAGGAGATTTATGAGAAATTTTCATGTTTTTTCAGTTAATTTTACTTATACTTTAAAGTCTCATATATCAAACAGTCAATAGAGGATCTCGCTCACGTCACCCTATCAACAAAAACCAGACCAAGGAATTTGACTCATTGCGGGTGTTGTGATATTTATGCTAATTTCCTGCAAAGTAGCACTTTCAGCCGGTTTTCCTGCCTGTGGCTCAGGCTTACTGCTTAACCACATCATCCGGGCGATGACGACAAAGACTATAAAAAAGACAGCCTATAAATGCTAGCAAAAAAGAAGTGACAGATGATAATTTTCTCAAAAATGGCTGCCAAATTGGCCGTCAGGATTTTAGGGCTTTAATGCTGAGAATGCAAAAACTTGTGGCTGACTGCAAACCCAACTCAAAATTATAGGTTTTTACCCATGAGAATTACACAAGGTGATGATTTGTTAACTAATATTCTACACCAACGGCGGCAAAAACTGGCCAGTTTAATTAATTTTCCGGTAATTTTATGGTCGGGGCGCAGCATTCCTCGCAATTATCCGGCACTTACTTATCCCTTTCGTGCCAGCAGTCACTTTCTATATTTTGCTGGTTTGCCCTTAGAAAATGCTGCCATTCGCTTAGAATCGGGCAAATTAGAATTGTTCTTAGATGACGCACCTGCTAGCAGCATCCTTTGGCACGGAGAAATGCCGAAAAGAGCAGAAATTGCCGAACTAATTGGGGCTGATGCTGCTTTCCCAATGGCCGAATTGAAAGCGCGATCTACAAATGCAGCAACGATCGCCGTTCAGGATTCTTGGACTCAGTTGCAACAGTCTCAAATTCTCGCTCGCCCTCTGGCATCGCCGAAATCGCCAACAGGAATCGACCTAGAATTAACCAAGGCAATTATATCTCTGCGCCTGAGCCACGATGCAGCCAGTTTGGTCGAATTGCGTCAAGCTGCGGCTGTCACTGTAGAAGCTCACAAAGCGGGAATGGCGGTAACTCAAAATGCTCAAATTGAAGCAGGGGTGCGCGCTGCAATGGAAAGTGTCATCATCTCGGAAAACATGACCTATGCCTATCCTAGTATCGTGACTGTGCACGGGGAAGTGCTGCACAGCGAACATTATCACAATCCCCTACAAACCGGAGATTTGCTGTTAGCAGATGTTGGTGCGGAAACATCAAGGGGATGGGCTGCTGATGTGACTCGCACTTGGCCAGTTTCTGGCAAGTTTTCTCCGACTCAAAGAGCGATTTATGATGTAGTTTTGGCAGCACACGATGCTTGTATTGATAAAATTAGTCCGGGGGTGGAATATCAAGACATTCATCTGTTAGCGGCTCGGATTATGGCGGAAGGATTAGTGGATTTGGGTATCTTGCGGGGCAATGTTGAAGATTTGGTAGAAATGGATGCTCACGCGCTGTTTTTTGTGCACGGAATCGGACATTTAATTGGTTTGGATGTTCACGATATGGAAGATTTAGGCGATTTGGCTGGCTATGAAGAAGGAAGAACCAGAAGCAGTCGGTTTGGGTTGGGGTTTTTGCGGCTGAATCGAGTTTTGCGTCCGGGAATGCTGGTATCGATCGAACCGGGATTTTATCAAGTTCCGGCAATCTTAAATAACCCAGAAAACCGCGCCAAATATGAAGATTTTGTTAAGTGGGAGGAGTTGGAAAAATTTGCAGATGTGCGCGGAATACGCATAGAAGATGATATACTTGTCATCAATGAGGGTAGAGAAGTATTGACAGGGAAATTGCCCACAACAGCTCCGCAGATTGAGGAGTTAGTTGGGGTAAATACGTAAGTAGAGCCGAGTTCGATCGCACATACGCAGTTCCATCAGGTGTGAAAAAAGATAAAGATGAATAAAGGTTGGTCAAGAAATCTTTCGATATTAGTTAAAAAACTGCTCTCGCAAGTCAGAAAATTCGCTGCACTAATACTTCCACGCATTGTTCGTAAACCTATATCCTCGCGGCCTCGGATGCAAGCTGCACCTTTGCCAAGCAACGAAGAAGAGAGGCTAGAAGCACTTCACCGCTACAACATTCTCGACACAGAAGCCGAAGCAGCTTTTGATGATCTAACAGCTTTAGCATCTTATATTTGTGGCACTCCGATTGCTTTAGTAAGCTTAATAGATTCTAACCGACAGTGGTTTAAATCCAAAGTTGGTCTGGAAGCGCCCGAAACTCCGAGAGAGTTAGCTTTTTGCGCCCACGCTATTTTAAATCCCAACGAATTGCTAGTTGTACCCAATGCTCTAGATGACGATCGCTTTGTCGGCAATCCGCTAGTAACTTCCGATCCAAATATTCGGTTTTATGCTGGAGCCCCGCTAGTAACTCCTGACGGTTATCCGATCGGCACTTTGTGCGCGATAGATACAATTCCTCGTAATCTCACCCCACAACAGCTAGAAGCGCTGCGGACTTTAGGACGGCAAATTATCAACCACATGGAGTTGCGAATAAATATAACTAAATTAAAGCGCGCACAGATCAAGAACAAACAAGTAGAAGCAAAACTCCGTTCTACAGACGAGCAAATTGTCAATTTTTTAGAAGGAATGAGCGATGCTTTTTTTGCTTTCGACACCCATTGGCGATTTACTTACGTCAATTACAAAGGCTCGCAATTTTTGAAGCGATCGCAGGAAGAACTTTATGGTAAAAATTTTTGGGAAGAGTTTCCCGAATTCATGAATTCAGATTTTTATAAAGAGTATCATGAAGCTGTAGCCAAACAAATTGGAGTTGCTTTTGAAAAATATTATAGTCCCTTAAAAGTGTGGTTGGAAGTCCGGGTTTTTCCTTCTCACGACGGGATTTCTGTGTTTTTTCATGATATAACTAAGCGCAGGCAGATGGAATCTGCACTCAGGAAAGAACAGAAAAAAACTGAAAGTTTACTGCTAAATATTTTGCCAGAACCGATCGCCCACAGGTTGAAGTACCAACCGGGGGTGATTGCTGACAAGTTTGAAAAAGCAACAATTCTTTTTGCTGACTTGGTGAATTTTACCCAAATTTCTACTACAATGTCCGCCACTAATTTAGTGTACTTGCTGAATGAAATTTTCTCAGCTTTTGACCAACTGAGTGAGAAGCACGGCTTAGAAAAAATCAAGACGATCGGGGACGCTTACATGGTAGCAGCCGGTATTCCCATTGAACGTCCAGACCACGCAGAGGCGATCGCCGAAATGGCGCTGGATATGCTAGTAGCAATTGAGAAATTAAATGTGAAGCTAGACGCGAAATTTGACCTCCGCATCGGGATTAATAGCGGCCCGGTGGTAGCGGGGGTAATCGGGACTAAAAAATTTATTTATGATTTGTGGGGAAATGCGGTAAATACAGCCAGCCGTATGGAATCTCACGGCATAACAGGTCGCATTCAAGTCAGCCACTATACTTATAAGTTGCTGCAGGATAAATATGAATTTGAAGATCGCGGCGAGATCGAGATTAAAGGTAAAGGGGAAATGCGGACTTATTTGCTGACGGAGAGAAAAACAGTAAGCGATCTCAAAATTGCAGAGTAAATAAAACTAAGAGTTGAAAGTACCTGATTGTTGAGGGAAACTCTGCAGGCTGCGATTAATCGCCTCGAAGGCGCGATCGCCCGCTCGGCAGAACGGCTGCAGCAGAGCAGCCAAATAAGATTATGCTAGAGACAGAGATATCGCAGCAATCCTAGGCGCGGTACTCGACCTTATAAAAATACTAAGTTGAAGTCGTCGGAGCCTTTAATAATGGTTCAATTTCATATTCAAACCGATAGCGATATTCCAGCATCCACCCAACTATTCAATCAAATCAGGTTTGCGATCGCCTCGCGACAATTTCCGCCCGGACACCGCTTGCCCAGCACCAGACAGCTAGCCATGCAGACGGGTTTGCACCGCAACACCATCAGCAAAGTATACCGCCAGCTAGAAAATACCGGACTCGTAGAAGCCCAAGCAGGATCGGGCATTTACGTCCGCGCTCAAGGCAACGAAGTTGTAGGCAACAAACTCAAATCTCCGATCCTCGAAGAATATCCCCTGGCCAACAAAATAGTACAAGGAAGTATCGATCAACTGCTGGAACAGGGCTGTACGCTCAACCAAGCGAGGGAATTATTTTTGACCGAAATTGACTGGCGGCTCAGGTGCAGCGCCCGCGTGGTCGTCACAGCCCCCACAGAAGACATCGGCGTGGGTGAACTGATGGCGAAAGAACTCGAACAAGCTCTCCGCATTCCCATACAGTTAGTGCCGATGGAACAGCTAGGTACTTTTTTGGATCAAATCTCTTCGGGAACTGTGATCACGAGTCGATATTTTATCGGAGAAGCAGAATCGATTTCGGCACCGCGTTCGGTGCGAGTTATTCCCGTAGACATCTATGACTACAGCCAGGAAATCCAGCTAGTCGGGGGTTTGCCGAAAGACAGTTATTTGGGTCTCGTTAGCCTGAGTCCGGGAATGCTGCGATCGACCGAAGTCATCATCCACAGCATCCGGGGAGAGGATTTGCTGGTGATGACGGCCTTGGTTTCAGACGAGTACAAGATTAACTCGATCGTGCGATCGGCCAGAACAATTTTTTGCGACCAACCGAGTTTTGCTACAGTTAAAGCTGCCATCAATGCGGCTAGAGAAGATATTATTCGTCCCCCGCAACTGATATGCTCCGAAAATTACATCGGCTCTAAGTCGATTAATTTGCTCAAGCGCGAGTTGGGCTTGGGGTAAGTCAGTTGACAGTTGACAGTTGACAGTTGACAGTTGACAGTTGACAGTTGACAGTTGACAGTTAGCAGTTAGCAGTTGACGGTTGACCGTTGACCGTTTGCAGTTGATAGTTGTTGTTCTAATTTCCAATCACCAATTCTCGATTACCAATTACCAATTACCAATTACCAATTATCCATGACAATTGAAATCCAACCTTCAATTAATGTTAAAACGGCGATCGAAAGCCGCCGGGCCGCGCGCAGCTTCCAACCCGATCCGATTCCCCCAGCAATATTGGCAGAGATTTTGCGATTGGGAGTGCGATCGCCCTCTGGTTACAACTTGCAGCCTTGGCGGTTTATCGTACTTCAAAACGCAGCCAGCAAAGAAAAATTAAAAGCTTGCGCCTTCGATCAGCGCCAAGTGGTAGAAGCCCCAGTAGTATTAATCTGTTGTGGCGATCGGCGCGCCGCCAGACCCGAAAACACCGAAGCCGTCATCGAATTGGGCAAAACCACAGGCGCAATGAATGACAATTTAGCAGGTTATATGCGACAAGCAATCCCGCAATTGTTCGAGAACCGTCCCTGCTTCGAGTCCCTAGAAGCTTGGACAAACAGACATACAATGCTCGCAGTAGCCCACTTAATGATTGCAGCTAAAAGTTTTGGGGTAGACAGTTGTCCGATGGAAGGTTTTGTCAGCGCTAAGGTGAAAGAAGCCTTTCAAATTCCCGAAGAAGTAGATGTTTGCTGTTTGCTGCCGCTTGGTTATGCAGCAGCACCTTTGAAACAATATGGCGGGCGTTTTGACGTGACTCAAGTTTATTACAGCGAAAGTTATGGACAGGCTTTGCAAGCTGAGATTTGAGAGTTAAGATTTTGAGAGTTAAGATTTGAGAGCTGAGAGTTGAAGGAGTCGGTACAAGTTCAAACCAATCGGAAATACCGACGATTTCGCAATCCGAAATCTAAAATCTAAAATCTAAAATTTCAAGTGGTGAGATCAGACAGAGGAGAAAATATGACAGCAGCAACGATCCAAAGCAACGCCCAAATTCTCGAAGTAAAATTGCAGCAGCACTTGCAAGCAGCCGGATTTAAAAACTTACCGCTTTATATTAGTTGTGATTTTCGAGATGAATCTTTAACGGTTGTGGGAGAACACCCGCGCAGTTTAGTTCTCAAAGCCAAACCGACTTTTGCGGTGCTAGAAGCAGCAATTCTCGAAATAGAACCAGAATCTATTCAACAGATTGGACTTTGCCTAAAAATTACCGGGCAAAAACAGCCTTATGCTTTCCATTCTTTTACCATGCACCACCCTGTTTTGTCAAGACCAAAAACAGTGCTGTTGTTCAAAAAAACCGAGAATCTCCCTGCTGAAGAAACGGGGATAGTCTTAACAGAAAATGTGGCCGAGACGGCGGATGTAGAGGAGGAGATACCCTTAGAAACGGATGATAAAGATGCGTGGGATGAAGAATATTTCCCCAATTTGTCGGAGAGTTCCAGCAATTCCGATCCGATCGCCTTTAGGGTAGCTGCAATCCCGGCAGATATTGGAGACAATCCCTTCAATCCGCTGGATATGGAAGCGGTAACAGTTCCCCAAAAACCCAAGCATTCACCTTTTGCGATGCTGGCTGCTGCAGGAATGGTCAGTGTCGCCGCGCTAGTTTTGGCCGGCGGTTATTATATGCTGAGCCGGCCCTGCGTCATCGGAGGATGTAGTGCATTAGCTAATGCCAAACAGTTGAGCGAGAATTCGACGAAGACGCTGAAAACGTCAAAAGTTGCCAACAGCCCCCAAGAAGCGCAGAAACAGTTAAAACAGGCGATCGCCCTTTTGGAACCGATTCCCTCATGGTCAATTCATCGCGGTGAAGCTCAAAACGCTCTGGAAAGCTACCGTTCGCAAAATCAGAATTTAAACTCTGCGATCGATGCAGCGCGCCTCGCACAGTCAGCAGCCCAGAAAACCCAAAATCCGCCTTATTCTGCCGAGGACGGGCAGGAAGCGCAAGCTCTGTGGCAAAGTGCGATCGCCGAACTCGGAGAAATCCCCAAAGACAGCCCAGTTTATCCCTTTGCTCAGAGAAAGACAAAAGAATACCGGAAGAATGTAGCAACAGGAAATCGGCAGTTAAGCACAGAGAAAAAAGCCGAAAAAACGCTGCTCGCGGCCAAAAATACAGCCCAAATAGCAGAAGCTCGCGAAGCCGTAGCTCAGACAGCCGAGACTTGGGCTCAAGTACAATCAGGTTGGGAAGAAGCCCTCGTAATCCTATCAGAAATTCCCACGGGCACGACATCTTACCAACAAGCTAAACTGCTAGTTCCCAAATACGAAACCAAACTTTCAGAAGCTCGCGAGCGCAAAAATGTCGAAGGAATTTCGGAAAATGCGTATACTCAAGCTGTGACTTTAGCAGCGGAAGCTCAAATTTTTGAGGGCAAAAACGCCTGGTTTAAAGCATCAGAATCCTGGCGAAGAGCTTTGAGTTACGCGGAGCAAGTGCCGGCGGCAACTGCCTATTCTCAGAAAGCCCAACCGCTGATAGCTTCCTACAAAACTTCATTGCAGCAAGCAGAAGTAAAGTTGCAGGAAGAAAGAAACCTGCAAAAAGCCCGCACCGATTTAGATAGAACTTGTAAAGGCAACCCCAAGATTTGCGACTATACTGTTAGCAAAGATTTGATTGCCGTGCAGATGACTCCAGGTTACGTGCAGAAATTGCAACAAACCTTCATCCAAGCAAACAACAACAATGCTGTGAAGACTCGCCAAGCTGTAGAAAACCACGTTCAAACGTTGCAAAAAGCTTTGGAGGCGATCGCCGAAAATGCCAAAATCCCGATGCAGGTGTACGATGGCGAAGGCAAGCGGATTGGGAGTCACGAACCGAAGTAAGCTGTTACGGCATTTAATTTTAGTTTTTGGGGCGGGCTAGGAGCAACGCCCCACTCATTGTTTCAAGAAACATGATTGTTACAATTAAATGCGCGCTAACAACTTAGAACATCCGAACACACGCTACAATTTCGGCAATCAAACTGTATAAAATAATATTAGCAATCAAATGCTAGAAAAGGTCAAACTTCATAACTTCAAAAGTCATAAAGATACAGAACTTAGTTTAGATAGTTCAGGCCTACACGCACTCGTAGGACAAAACAGTTCTGGTAAAACATCAGTTTTGCAAGCAGTGCATTATCTCAGTCGGCTTGCTAATTCATCATTTGACAAGATTTTTCAGCATGAAAAAGAGCCTCAATTTATTACAACAATTGGGCAAGAGAATATGTCTGTTACTGCAAGTGGTTTTTGGAAAAACCCAGATATAAATAATTGGGAAGCTTCCTATGAGTGGAGACGAAACGTTAATCATAAGTGGACTTTTAGAGCATCATGGAAGGCCGATAAAAACCCGAAATATAGGCAAGTAATCTCTGAAACTTCCTTAATGACTACGGAAGAGCCAATTCAGCAATCTTTGAGAAACGCAGTTCATCTTAAACTCGTAGCCAGTAATCTTGCTAAAGCAGCTTACAGTGATGCAATTACACCGCGAGTTGAGTTCGATGGTTCAGGATTAGCACCTACCTTAGACTATCTTCGTGACGAAGATCCAGATAAATTTCAATCTTTACAGAAAATGTTGAAACGGATTGTACCAGGTGTACGCGAGGTAGGGGTAAGGCGAGCTAAAGTTATGGTCAATCGCCAACGCTTAATCGAAGTCGATGGCAAATCTATCTCCTACGAAGAAAGTCAGGAAATTGTAGGGAAAGAAGTTGTCCTAGACATGAATACTGGTAAGCGTATACCAGCCCATGCCATTAGCGAAGGAACAATGCTCGCTCTCGGATTAGTGACTGTTTTGATGAATCCCAATCAACCTAATTTAGTGTTACTAGATGATGTTGAACAGGGACTCCATCCCAAAGCGCAACGAGACTTAATCGCTGTTTTAAAAGAAATTCTTCAAGACAACAGCAATCTGCAAATTATTTTTTCTACCCATTCTCCTTACATTGTGGATGAACTTACGCCTTCTCAAGTTCATGTATTAAGTAACAACAATTCAGGTTTTACTCATTGCAAACGCTTGGATGAACATCCTGATGTAGAATGGGCAAAACAAACTTTAACCACCGGAGAATTCTGGGATGCGGAGGGAGAAGATTGGGTGGTTGCCGGAGAAATAAATGATTGAGTTTGTAGTGATTGTGGAAAGTAGTGCAGACGCACGAACCGCTACTAAATTAGCCGATCGCCTTTTAGTGGATAAAGTTGATTGGTTAGAACCTGAGATGCTGCAACATCTATTTCAATGGAGTGGTTTAGAAGCTGGCACAGAGAATTCTTGCTGGAAAAATATCGATGATATAACTAAACGTTTTTCCGATAAATTTAAATTTCCCACCATCAGATCAAATGGAAGGTTTAAAAGTGATGGTCAATCAGCTAATAAAATTATGACGTTAATCAGCTTTCTACAACACAAACAAAAGAGAGATATTAAAGCCGTTATTTTTATGCGTGATTTAGACAGTCAACCTGAGCGAAGAAAACATATCGAGCAAGCACGTTTAGAACAGATCAATCGACCTAAATTAGCAATTATTATTGGTACACCCGACAGAATGCGGGAAGCCTGGGTTTTGAATGGATTTATTCCATCTAATAAAGACGAAGAACAAATCCTTAAAGAGATAACGACACAATTGACGTTTAATCCTTGCGAGGAGTCACACAGACTACGCTCTAACTCATTGACAAAACCCGATCGCATTAGAAATCCTAAAGTTGTTGTCGAAAAGCTAACAGGTGGCAGAATGGAACGCGAACAACAGTGCTGGGAAGAGACGAGTCTGGAACTTCTACGAAAAAACGGTGTTGAGACAGGCTTAACAGCCTATATTTATGAAATCGAGGAACGATTAATTCCAATCATTGGATCTACTGAGTAAGATCAGCCCGATATTCCCTAAACCTGCCCCCACCGCATCTTGTGGTCGATAAAGTCACGGGCGGGGCGGGTTTATGATATTTATCATTTGTATGGGAGATATTGGTGAACCCGCCCCTCGGTAATCATAATCAATTTACATCTACAATTACCAATTAACAATTACCATTTGATCAATTGTGCATCTTGATTGAAAAACTTCCGAGACAATCCCTCAGTCAACAGCAGAGTTGCAATTACAGTTGCCAGCGCTAATACAAACATAATCAAAATCTGGTAATATGCTGCATCGAGAGGACTGACACCGCTCAGCATTTGACCTGTCATCATTCCGGGTAAAGTCACGATTCCTACCACCGTCATTGTATTTAACAGCGGGATTAATCCAGCTTTGATCGCATCTTTGCGGTACTGTTTTACTGCTTGCTGCGGCGTCGAACCTAAACTTAAATGGGTTTCTATTTCTAAGTGGCTGCTATTAACTGTACTCACAAGTCTTTCGCCCGCGATCGCCCCGGAATTCATCGCATTGCCCAATATCATACCCGCTAAAGGAATCAGGTATTGCGGTTCGTACCAAGGGTCAGGTTGCAAAATTAGCAAGTTTGTATAGGCGAGAGTCAAGGCCGTACTGATAAAAATTGAACCCCAAACTAAGGGCAGTAAGTTCTTGATTTTTTTGCTGATGCGGTTACTGGCAACCATGCTAGCAGTTGTCAGCATAATTGCTAAAACTGCTAAAACCAGCCAAGGATTTTTCCCCTCCGGGTCAAATACGACTGCGAGCACGTACCCGACTAAGATTAGCTGGATCAGGGTGCGCCCTGCGGCGATCGCGATCGCCCCCTCCAATCCCAATTTCTGCCACGCCGAAAGCCCGATCGCGATCGCCACCATCCCCAAAGCCCAACCCAAATCAGTAAAATCTAGCTCAATTAACACCGGCCCACCCTTTCGATAATGTGATTGTTTGCCTGTCCAAATATAAGATATTGCAATAAAGGTTTCTGAGAAACAGTTTTGCTGCAAGAATTTGCTTTGATAATGCTTGAAATTTATGGTGTGAAGAGTGAATAATGTTCCCCCCCTCGACTTAACCCGCCAATACGCGCAGATTGGCGACGAGATAACCGCAGCGGTGCAAAAAGTGCTTGCCTCTGGCGGCTACGTAGGCGGCCCGGCCGTGAAGAGTTTTGAACGAGAGTTCGCCGACTACATCGGCGTTTCCGAGTGCGTTGGCTGCAACTCCGGCACCGATGCCCTGATTTTGGCTTTGCGTGCTCTCAAAATTGGCCCGGGCGATGAAGTGATTACCACTCCTTTTACCTTTTTTGCTTCGGCTGAGACAATTAGCGCCGTCGGCGCGACTCCAGTATTTGTCGATATTGACAGCGAGACTTTTAATCTGGATGTCGAGCTCCTCGAAGCGGCAATTACCGACAAAACCAAGGCAATTATGCCCGTCCACATCTTCGGCCAACCGGTAGACATGACTCGGTTGATGGAAATTGCGACTCGGCACAATTTAGCCGTAATTGAAGATTGCGCCCAGTCTGTCGGGGCCGAGTGGCAGTCTCGAAAAGTCGGCAGCATTGGTCATGTCGGCTGCTTTAGTTTTTATCCGACCAAAAACTTAGGCGCTTGCGGTGACGGTGGGGCGGTGACGACAAATGATCCAGCCCTCGCAGCTTCGATGCGAGTGCTCAAAGAACACGGACAGTCTTCTAGATATTTCTACGAAGAAATCGGGTACAACAGCCGTTTAGATGCCCTGCAAGCGGTGATTCTCAGCATTAAATTGCGGTATCTCGACAGTTGGAACGCCCAGCGGCGCGAGAAAGCGGCACTTTACAGCGAATTTCTCTCCCGCGTGCCCGGAGTTGCCGTCCCGAAAGAATTGCCGGAAGCAAAAGGAGTTTGGAACCAATACACGATCCGGCTGACAAGTCCAGAAGAGGCGCAAAATCCCTCTGGCGATTTTCGAGATTGGATGCGGGCTCAGTTGCAGGAAGCTGGCATTGGTTCGATGGTTTACTATCCGTTACCTTTGCACCTGCAACCTGTTTACAAATCTTTGGGTTATCAAGCAGGTCAGTTGCCACAGGCTGAGCAAGTTTGTCGCGAAGTCTTGTCTTTGCCGATGTTCCCGGAACTGTCGAGGGATCAACAAGAGCGGACGATTTATGGGCTGAAAGATTGCTTGGCAAAGGCCGATCGCATCCGGTAGCTTTGGCGCGATGGCATCAGCGAGGGAAATGCAGGAGGAGAAAAGAATTGCAGGGTTGCAGTGGTGTGAGAATGTGCAGCGTTCAGGGAGAACGGTTAAGTATTTTGACCGATCACTTGTACTTTTATGTACTATATTTAATGAAAAGAAACAAATTTAGGCTAGCAATCCGCCTCGAACGGGTGCATTTTCCGCTCGCCTAAAACTTGCAGTGCGATCGGTCAATGAAGAAGAAGGAAGTTCGGCAACGGATTCTGTAACGGATGTAACGGATGTAACGGATGTAACGGATGTCAGGAAGAGGAAAGAGGGAAGAGGGAAGAAGGAAGAATAATTAATGTTTTAACTTTGAATTTTCGACTTTCAATCCCCGATGCTTTTATGCCCGATGCCCGATGGCCGATGGCCGATGCCCGATGGCCGATGCCCAATTCTCAATTTAACCTGTAATTTTCAGAAGATAAGAGGAAAATAAACGAGTGCCTCAGTATCAATTCACTCAGGCTAGACGCTACGATCCACAAGCGATCGCTCAGTATTACCGCAACCGTCCTTGGAAAGCAATTTGGCGCGCAATTACCGTTATTTGGTCTTTTGCAGGCTTTGTGCTGGGGATGCTGTGGGACAGTTGGCAGCACGAAGTCGCAGCACACCAGCCGGAACGAGCCACCCACCTGCGACAAATACTCACTCGCTTGGGCCCCACTTTCATTAAAGTCGGCCAAGCCCTTTCTACCAGACCGGATTTGATCCGCAAAGACTTTCTCGAAGAATTGATCAAACTTCAGGATCAATTGCCGCCGTTTGACTCGGTGCGCGCTTTCGAGATTATTGAAGCGGAACTCGATCGCCAAATTAGCGAAACCTACAGCGAAATCTCCCCCGAACCTGTCGCCGCGGCAAGTCTTGGTCAAGTCTACCGAGCTCGCCTCCTCACCGGGGAAGCAGTAGCAGTCAAGGTTCAGCGACCGAATTTGCTGCCAGTCTTGAGCCTTGACCTTTATTTAATGCGCTGGGCCGCTGGATGGTTGGGCCCGTTGCTGCCGCTGAATCTCGGTCACGACCTTTGTTTAATAGTCGATGAATTCGGTATCAAATTGTTCGAGGAAATTGATTATATCAATGAAGGACGCAACGCCGAGAAATTTGCTACAAATTTTGCCGACGACCCGACAGTAAAAGTTCCGAGTATTTACTGGCGCTATACTTCAAATTGCGTTCTGACTCTCGAATGGATTGACGGCATCAAGCTGACAGATATGGAAAGTGTTAAAGCCGCTGGTTTGGATACCGATAGTTTAATTGAAGTCGGAGTCCGCAGCGGTTTGCGGCAGTTGCTGGAACACGGATTTTTTCACGCTGACCCCCATCCGGGAAATCTGTTTGCCTTAGCGGACGGCCGCATGGCTTACATTGATTTTGGGATGATGGATCAGATGGAAGAAACAACTAAAGAAACTTTGGTTGATTCTGTCGTTCATTTGATCAACAAAGATTACTTACAGTTAGCCAAGGATTTTGTCAAACTTGGCTTTTTGACGCCAGATACAGATATTATGCCGATCGTCCCGGCGTTGGAATCTGTACTGGGTGATATCGTCGGCGAAAAGGTGTCAGATTTTAACTTCAAGACGATTACAGACCAGTTTTCGGAGTTGATGTACGATTATCCTTTCCGAGTGCCAGCGAAATTTGCCTTAATTATTCGCTCTCTGGTGACAGAAGAAGGTTTGGCCCTGACGCTGAATCCGAATTTCAAGATAGTCGAGGTGGCGTATCCTTATGTAGCGCGGCGTTTGTTGAACGGAGAATCTCCGGCACTGCGGCGGCGTCTGATTGAGGTATTATTCAAAGATGGCAAATTCCAGTGGAACAGGTTAGAGGACATGATCGCGATCGCCCGATCGGATCGCAGTTTCGACTTGCTCCCCACAGCCCAACTAGGCTTGCAATTTTTGCTGTCAGAGGAAGGCTCGTTTTTGAGACGCCAGCTAATGTTAGCTTTGATTGAGGACGATCGAATCCACACCGAAGAAGTTCGCAGCCTGTGGAACTTAGTCAAGGAAGATTTGCAGCCCAGTCGCCTGTTCAACGTTGCTCTAGGCGCTTTGACGGAGTTTTCCACAGCAGGAGCAGCCGCGCTAACTCGATTTTAGTCATTAGTCATTGGTCATTAGTCATTAGTCATTGGTTATTTATTGGTTGTTAGTTGTTGGTTCTAATAACTAATTCCCCATACCCAATGCCCAATGCTCAATGCCCAATGCCCCATGCCCAATTCCCCATTTCCTATTACCCAAATTAAGGAATTATTCGTGTATTATTTTCCAGAACCTCCCTATTTTTTAATGTCGGCTGGATTACTAGCAGGTATGGCCTCCGGCGTAGCATTTGAAGCAACTCTCAAACAATCCGTACAACAGTGGTCTAAAAATCGTTCTACTCGCACCTTGGCTAACCTGCCAAGGCTGCAATTGGTCATACCTTTTCTGGGAATGGCTGGCGGTATTTGCGTATTTTTAGCTTCGGGGATGGAGATTTTTGGCTTCCCAAAACTACTTTGTTATGCCCTAGCTTTGCCACTGACGGTACTCACGGGCTGGCTAGTTTGGACTCAGCTAGGTAAGCTTTTGATCGAGTTAGAACGCGGAGGTTCCCAAGCGCTGGATTTAGATTCTTTTGAACAATGAAAGTTAACTATCAACCTCTTTTGTGAAAAGCAAAGGGGTTGATAGTTATCTAAGATTATCCTAATTTGAGGCTTTTTGAACCGCAGAGAACGCAGAGAACGCAGAGGAAGAGAAAGAAGAAGATGACAGCTTAGACAATAATTTGTGTAAAACTTTAAAAATCTAAAATCTAAAATCTAAAATCTAAAATCTAAAATCGAATGAGTATTTTAATTGTTACGGGTGCGGCGGGATTTATTGGCTCTAATTTAGTAGAAACTCTTTTAGATCGAGGGGAGACGGTGATCGGTGTTGATGAGTTCAACGATTATTACGATCCGGATCTCAAGCGCAAGAATATTGCTCGCTTTGAAAAGTATCCGGGTTTTGAATTGGTGGAAGGCGATATTGTGTCTCTAAATTGGCGAAGTCTTTTATCTGATGCTAAGGTAATATTTCATCAGGCGGCGCAAGCGGGAGTTCGTGCTAGCTGGGGCGACGGTTTTCGCAGCTATACCGATCGCAATATTAACAGCACTCAAGTATTGTTAGAAGCGGCCAAAGATGCGCCAAGATTGCAAAAGTTTGTCTATGCTTCTTCTTCTTCTATTTACGGCAATGCTGAATCTTTTCCCACGAATGAAAACGCTTGTCCCCAGCCAATTTCTCCCTACGGAATTACGAAATTAGCCGGTGAACGTTTGTGCGGGCTTTATTACAAAAATTTTGGTCTTCCCACTACTTCGCTGCGCTATTTTACTGTTTACGGGCCCAGACAGCGCCCCGATATGGCTTTTCACAAGTTTTTTAAGTCGATTTTGTTTGACGAGGCGATTTCAATTTTCGGCGACGGATTGCAAACGCGGGATTTTACGTTTATCAGCGATTGCGTTGCGGCGAATTTAGCGGCGGCTGAGGTTCCGGAAGCTGCGGGGGAAGTTTTTAATATTGGTGGGGGAAGTCGGGTAGTTTTAAAAGAAGTTATTGATACAATAGAGAGAATTGTCGATCGACCTATTCGGATAGATTTTAGCGAAGCTGCGAGGGGAGACGCGCGGCACACTAGCGCGGATGTATCTAAAGCCCAGAAAATCTTAGGTTATCAGCCGCAGGTTGCTTTAGAAGAAGGTTTAAGGCGCGAATGGGAGTGGATTCAGTCTTTGTACAGTTAGAGTACAGTTAGATGCTATCTATCCCAGAAATTTCGCAACTTAAATTGAACATTATTAACTTTTTGAAGTCCCCAACTTTTGATATTTCTCTGCAAGCAAACCAACAAATTTGGAGGCGCGAGTTTTGGCTGTGTTTCCGGCGACTTCAAATAGCGGTAGTGCAGAAATACGTCTCGGTAGGGAATCTCCACATCTTCGCCAGCACACAATCGATTAATTTTTGCAGCCGAAATACTCATGTAGTGCAAATAAGTCAGCCGCCGTCCTTTATCATATAGAACATAATCTCTCACATCAAATTTAGAAGACCAATGATTTCCCGTTACCTGTTCTGGTTGAGAATATGCAAAGTTGTAAAAAGAGATTTTGCTGCGGGCTACTAAATAGTTTAATAAAGATTGGTCAGATGCACTCAAACACATAATTTCCGCTTCTCCTGATGTTAAGTTATCTAACAGTTGGACGGAATTTTCTCTATTAAATATTTCTTTTTTTGAAGCAAACAAACCTGTACAAAAAGTATGAGATGGCAGTTGGTCTATATTGAAAATATGTGGCAATTTATCTGAGGATAAGTCAAATACATAGTTGAGGTCTGATTTGTATTGAAAATCGTTTGCTACCCAATCAACTCGATCGAGTTTTTGATAAATATAATCCAGACAACCCATTAACAGAGTGTCCGCGTCAAAATATACAAATTTGTCAAAAGGCCCGTCAAAACAGCATAATTTCCGATGCCTGGTCAAACAGTGAACTGATTTCAAACCTTTAGCTTGCCAAACTTTTTGAGCTTTGGCGTGAGATGTCCAAGCTTGAGTTGCAAAGTCTTCCCAGAAATGAATTGAATCGGTGTTGTCAAAGAGGGTGACATTAGGACGAATTGCAATTTCTCCTCGCACTTTTTTCAGTCTATCATCATAGGGAATGATACAAACGGGAATATCTTTTGCCCCATTGACTTCGAGACTGTTTAATAAAGCGACTAAGTGGTCGAAAACCACATCGTTTGCTAGAATATAAATACCATTCGTCATAATTTTTAAGTTTTTTAAATCCTTTACCAAATATTCCGGTAGGGTGTGTTGGGCGCTGGGGGATCATCTCGGCTTTATCGAATTTATCGAATATCAAAAAAGCGCCCAATGCACCGAAATTCTCGCCCAAGGTGCGTTGGCCCCTGCCAAATCTCTCGGCTTTATCAAATATTATAACAGCGCCCAACACACCATACAATATCGCATATTATAACAGCGCTCAACACACCCTGCAAAGAGCGAAATATTTTTTGCACTAAATTTGGTGGTTCCTCATTGAGATAACGATAATGTTTCCACAGTTTCCAATAAGGACTACCGGATTTAATTGGTATTCCCGCCCAGTGAATATATTTTAACCTTTGGCCTTTGTCATAAAGAACATAATCTATTTCTTGAAAATGTTTAGAACCTGCCCAGCTTCCGGGCTCTGTTGGTGAAGCTTTAACAAGGTTGCAGCGCTTGGGAATCAGCTTAAGAATAATATAATTTAGTAGAGGTTGGTCTGTGACATTTTGAGTAAAGTCAAAATATTCTCGATGCTGCGAACATTCTCGCAAATTTTCATACATTTGCGATTCTGTAATAGTTCCTTTTCGGGAGGCCCAAAAACCGCTGTTGAATACATCTTGAAGCTGTGAATCTGTAAAGATATTCTGTTCTTTTACAGCGGGTGAAAATACATTTCGCAGTTTTTCGCTAAGGTGGTGGTAGTCGCAGCAAAAAAAGTCTACTTCTGATAGTTTGTTAAGGTTGGCTGCGATGTCTTCAAAGACGATGATATCGGTATCGATGTACAGAAATTCGTCAAGCGGGCCAAACCAAACGGCGAGTTTTCGCATTTTGTTGGGGAGGGCTAAAAAGTTGCGATCGAACATTTGGCCAATTTCTCTGGTAAACTGTTCCACAAACTCCAGATTTGGGAACAATCGCACCCCGTGGAGACTGCTGAGTGCGGCTGCGACTTGCTGATAATTGTCGTCGAAGGGAATCAGAAAAACAGGTACTTGACAATTGTACAGACGTATGCTGTTTAAAAGGGCGATCGCACTTTCGATCACCTTATCATTCGCAACAATATAAATACCGCGACTCATACATTTATCCTCAACCTTCTCAATACCCTTTTTAACAAATTCGGCGCAGAAACCTCAGTATAAGACTTTGGCGCTTCGGCAAAAATCGGACGCTTGGATGGTTCGCGGAGATAGCGGTAATGCAGGAACAAATCGCGATAGGGAAACTCAATATTTTCGCCTGCACAAACTCTCCGAATTAAATCCGGTGGCACACCAATATAATGAATGTAAGTAAGGCGGTTTCCCTTGTCGTACAAAATCCGATGTTGCTCTTCAAAATGTTTAGAAGTGACGCTACACCCAGTTTTTTCGCCATCCGGGAGGCTATAAGCAAAATTATAGCTATTCATCCCTGTTTTCATCACCATATAATTGAGCAACGGCTGTTCTCCCGCACCTTCATAGAGAATTTCCGCCTCGCCCGATTGCAGTTGAGCTAACAGCCATTCCCTAGTATTTTGCTCAAACAACCCTTGCTTGCTGGCGTAAAATCCCGAACAAAATATTTCCGAGTCTATCCGATTTTGCTCAAAAACTTCGAGGAGTTTTGGTGACTGAATATTGTATACTTTGGTTGGGGATAAAAATTGAAAATCATAAACCACAAAATCCGATTCCTCTAACTTCTGAAAAACCGCATCAAGGGCATTCATCACCAAAGTATCCGCATCCATATAGATAAACTTTTCAAACGGGCCGTCGAAAGCGCAAAAGCGCCGATGTGCGCCGTAAAGCCGGAATTTTTTGCGGTTCAAACGCTCTGGTGCGGCTGCTTGCATGAATTTATCCCATCGCTGAATAGATGCGCTATCTTCATAAATAAAGACGTTGGGACGGTTAACAATTTCAGCTTTGATTTGCTCTATTTGGTCGTCGAAAGGATAAATGCAGACCGGAGTATTTGAGCCTAAGATAACTTCAATACTGTTGAGCAAGGCAATTAGTTGGTCGTAAACTGTATCGTTGGCAAGCGTGCAAATTCCATTCATATCTATAGTCTCGCGAAGGCGGACTTTGTTTGTTTAGTTGCGGTTTCAACCGCCGAATCATTTAAAGGGTAAAAGGATAGAAAAGACTCCTCGCGGGAAAACTAGGACTAGGGAGAAACCGACGCTACCGCAACGCGAAACCCCGCGTAGGGCTCGCGAGCGAGTACGAATAGCGAGAACTGATTGGCACTGCGGCAAGAGTACGCCTTGCTGATCCAGGAACCGCCACGCAGCACCCGGCAACCCCCTGTGCAACTTTCCCAGGAACTTCCGTCAGTTGGTGCGCCGTTATAGTTCGAGTGCCACGCAGCGGTGCGATCGCTGCACCACTCCAAAACATTGCCGTGCATATCGTACAGTCCAAAGGCATTGGGAGGAAAAATCCCGACATCGGTTGTTTGGTGGCGGTAAAGTCCTTTGGGGGCGTTTGCGTAGGGTTTGTATCCGTCATAGTTGACTAATTCCGGGGTAATAGTTTCCCCAAAATGAAATGGGGTTGTTGTTCGGGCACGACAGGCGTATTCCCATTCTGCTTCACTCAGGAGGCGATATTTTCTCCCGGTTTTTTGCGATAGTTTGCCACAGAATTCGACGGCCATATCCCACGATACTTTTTCTACAGGACGTTTTTCACCTATGTAATAGGATGGGTTGTTTCCCATCACTGCTTGCCACTGTGCTTGGGTGATGGGATATTTGCCTGCAAAAAAAGCGGGTACTGTTACTTGATGCTGCGGACGTTCGCTATCGGAACTATATTTTTCTGTTGCTGGGGAACCCATCATAAAAGTGTCGCCGGGAATATAAACCATTTCCAGCACAACTCCATTTCCTAAGTCTTCTGCGAAGAAGTGAGCATAATGACGGCGACGACTGTTTTCTTTTCCTTCAGCATCCACTGTTATCACATCGAAGTCAAAAGTAGGAAAATATTTTTGTAACTGCTCTTTTATATTTGGTTCATCTCTATCCTTCAACAGCGAATAGGCTGCAAACTTCACCGCCATTGATTCATCTTGCAGTACCCCAATTATTAAATCTAAACCTGCATCTCCATATTTGATCGCTTCAGACAATGCAGCAATTTTTACCTCAACAATCAGTGAAGCCAAACGACTCTTAACACCCGTAATGCCACCTAAAACAGCAGCACCTATGGGGGGAGGATTTTGACCGCCGAGTACGGCATCGTATTCTCTGGGTTGATTTTGGTTTTCTGTCATTGTGCTATTTCCTAAGATACAAAGTTAGACAGCCAATTGAGCAAGTTCAATTCGTGGAGAATGATTTGTCTGGCTTCAGCAATTTTATCCCTGGCTTCATGCCAATAATCCGCATTAGCCACAACCTCTTGAATAAATTCAACTCCTTTCTCATCCAGACTGGGAAGCCGCAGAAAGCTCCCCGCCGGCAGCAATTTATCCGCCGCAGAACCGCCGTAATAAATTGGCAAACACCAAGCTAATAAAGCATCCCAAAGCTTCTCGCTGACATACAAATCGTTTTCTGCATAATTTTCAATAGCTAAGTTGTAATAGTATGGTGCGACGGCGTGCCATTTATTGTTGACAGTCCCATTCCCGCGCGCCCAAGTTGGCAAGTTTCGCCCGTAAAGGTCAAAGTCTAATTCTTGTTTTTGCAGCAATTTTATAAACTCTAATCTGCGTCGGTGATTGGCGCTGCGGCTAACACCTGAAGTTATCCAAGAACAGGATTTAGTTTTGGGCGGCGCAGGCATTTCATCGAGTTCTCGAAACGAGTTAGAGTGATACCAAATCGCGGGCATATAATCGGGTTTTGGTGCGAAATCGTCTGGCCCGGAAATGTAACCGCAATAAAGTTTGGCTTGTTCGTAGTTGGCTTTGGTAATTTCAATTACTTCTGGCAAGGGCGGCTCGCGGATCAGGTAAATTATGCGTTCCTTGGGGACACCGCGCAATTTTTCTTGAATGTCGTTTTCTTGGTTTTGATGCCTGTAGCGACGTATTGTATCGACCCACGATTGCTTTTTGGAAGGTTGGGGAAAGTCGAATTGATACATGAGTAAAAAGTCTGGTTCTGGGTGGTTGGCGAGCATTTGAATGTTTCCCCATTTTCCGAAGTTGTGGGGGGTTTGTTGCCACAGCCAGTCGCTTTGGCTCATTCCTGGGTATGTGGTGATTGTACCGATAATTTTTTGGTTCATATCTAATAATAAATCGGGTTTTAGCGTGTGGGCGGGGCGGGTTTATGAGATTATTAATTTGAGGCGATGATTGTTGGTAAAACCCGCCCCTACTGATAATAAATGTGGTTTTTGCGTTGGGCAGGGCGGGTTTATGAGATTGTTTATTTGAGGCGATGATTGTTGGTAAAACCCGCCCCTACGGAATTTTGAATTATCGGATATCGCACTGACTCTTCGACATAACCCATAATTTTCTGTATCCTATTTTCCCACGAAAATTGCTTGAGAAAATCCATCGTTTCTGCATAGCCTTCGCTTTTCCTCGGATATTTGGTTAAACTATCTCGAATGCTTTGCGCGAAGTGCTGCGGATTATCCGGTTCGCACCAAGTTGCTGCTATATTTCCCGATTTAAATTCCATTAAAGATGCAATCTCCGTCGCTACAATCGGAGTTCCCGATGCCATGTAATCAAAGAATTTTAAAGGAGATGTGAACGTTGCGGCCTCTGTCAAACAGTGCGGGTGAGTCAAAACATCGGCTGCTTGCAGCAAGCTAGCTAGTTGATTTTGAGGCAGGTAGCCGAGAAATTTAATGTTGTTAACTTGCTTGGATTTGGCTAACTGCTGGTATGCTGTTACTTGGGATGAATCACCGCCCGCGATCGCAAATTGAACCAGTGGCAATTCCTTAGCCACATCCACCAATATATCAACACCTTTAAACTGGTAAAGTCCGCCTGCATAAACTGCTAAATGCTGTCTGTCATCTTCTAATAATTTCTGTCGCCAATTCTGGGCCGCTTCTGTTTGTCTCGCGAGAAACAAATGGTTAAAACCGTTGTGCAGCGTAATTACTTTTTCCGGTGGCATTCCATTCTTAATCATGCTGTCTCGCACTGTATCGGCAACAGTTACGGAAATTTGAAACAGAGGATTGCGGACAATTTCTGATTCAAATTGTTTGTCTTCATGGTGGTGCTGTTCGTAGATAGCGGGAATTCCGTTTTTAACTGCTGCTTTGACAAAGTTCCAGTCGCGGGTGTGGACAATTTTAGTTGATTTAAGCAGGTGAATCGGTAAGTAGTATTTTGATACTATTGTACTGGAACTCGTCCACTTGCTGTCCAAAAGGTTGATCGGCCACGGCATCGGTAAATCTGCTACTTTTAATTTATCTTGAATATTGTAAATTTTGGCAAGTTTGTCATCCGGTTTCCTCGGTTGAAAAGGAAAAAGCAAATCAACCGGATTCAATGCACTCCAGCCTTTGCGGAGGTATACCAAAACTGCTGGATAACCGAGATTTGCTGCGGCATTGGCAGAGTGTGCAACTTGAACTAAGCTCGCTACATTTGGTTGGGGCAAGATATTTCTGGTAAAAAATACATAATATTTGGACATGGTAATTGGTAGTTAGTAAGTGGTAATTAGTAATTGTTGACTGTTGACTGTTGACTGTTGACTGTTGACTGTTGACTACTGCCAACTGCCAACTGCCAACTGCCAACTGACTACTTTTTAACAGCCTGACGCTTAATAGTCTTTTCTATAAATTCTAAAGTCGTGAAAATATTAGCAGCAGAGTGAAATGATTCTCTGATTAACTCGTCTCTTTCTTCGGGAGAGTCTACCATTTCATCTACTAGCATTTTGAGGTAAGCTATCATGGGAGTCAGGCGAGTGCGAATTTCGTAAGAACCTCTAATTAGAGCTTCATCGCGAGCGGTTTCTTCGGCAAATTGCACTGAATACAAGCGAGTGTAGTATCCTCCTTTTGCTAGCAATTCTTCGTGGGAACCCATTTCTACTACTTGCCCGCGATCGATCACGGCGATTTTGTTGGCTTTTTGGACTGTGGAGAGGCGGTGGGCGATGACTAAGGTTGTGCGATCGCAACTCAATTTCTCGATCGCCGCTTGCACGTACCTTTCCGAAACCGTATCCAGCGAACTCGTTGCCTCATCTAAAATTAAGATTTCCGGGTTTTGCAGCAGGGCTCTAGCAATTGAAATTCTCTGACGCTGCCCTCCCGATAAAATCACGCCCCGATCGCCAATTTGAGTATCCAACCCCTCCGGCAACAGTTGGATAAACTCATAAGCATTCGCCCCCTTCGCTGCTTCCACAATTTCTTCCTCAGTCGCTTGGGGTCTAGCATAAGCAATATTTTCGCGCACTGAAGCATTAAACAAAAACGTATCTTGGCTAACAATACCCATAGCTTGTCTGAGACTTTTCAAGTCAAATTCGCGCAAATCCCTGCCATCGATCGAGATATTACCTTCAGTAGGATCGTAAAATCTCGGCAGTAAGTCTGCCAAAGTTGACTTGCCAGAACCCGAAGTTCCTACCAAAGCCAAAGTAGTGCCGTGAGGTAGAAATAAATCAATTCCTTGCAAAACTAAATTTTTGTGGTTAGGATAACTAAAAGATATTTTATTAAAATGAATTCCCGATCGCAAATGAGTGTAAGGCACAGAACCGTTCAGCATAAATGGCTTGTCCTCGCAGCTCAAAAAATCATTAACCACCTCTACACTAGCCGAGGTATTAGCAAATTGACTGCGCCCGCTATTCAACTGAGAAATTAAAGGGATCAAGCGAAACAGTACCAATAAATAGGTTAATAAAATTGTAGAAATAGACTCTATCTCATGGGCAAATATTGTGCGACCTATAAATACAATCAAAATTACAACTATTAAATTAACAACTTCGTTAATTGGGGCGATCGCCGCATAATTTACCTGAGCCTGAAAATCCGCTTGTTCTCGCCTTTGAATTAAATGCTTGATCCGCTGATACTCCCTTTCCTCGTTCCCCGTTGACTTGACCAGCCGAATGCCAGTAATGGTTTCCAGCACCCTAACCGAATAATCTTTCGACATTTCAGAAAGCAGGTGGCCAAAATGCTTGGAACGGTTAATAATATATTGATTTGCCCAAGCAACTAACGCCAGCAAAACTGTAGCTGTCACCGTCAGTTTCCACGAGATAGAAAGTAGCAGGCCCACAAACACCAAAACCGTGATTGAGGTAGTAAACATTCCGATGGCCGTGCCAACTGCACTCGCAGTCCGACCAATCTCTCCGCCCAATCTATTAATTAAATCCCCGACTTTAGTTTTAGAGTAAAAATCTAGATCTACTTCTAACAACAACCGCAAACCTGCTTCTCGCAAATCAAAAGTCAGAGCTCGCGTCAGAGAAGTAGCTACTAAAGTATTGATATAACTCGCAACATTTTTTAAGAAAATTGCCAGCACAACCGCCCCGGTCATCAACATTAAACGCTGATTTTCGGGCATTCCCTCAAAGGGATACATCAAAGTTTTAATTAGAGATGGAGCGCCGCGCAGCTCGATAGCGTGATCTAAAAAACTTAAAAGCACTGGTACAATCAGAGTAGTGCTGATACCGTTGAATAAAGCGCCAGAAAAGCCCAGCATCACAGTTAAGAGAATCCTGCCGGGATATCGTCTGGCAAATTTTAGGAGTAGCTTATTGGCAGACATGAAGCATTCCCAGCTAAACAGTACGGCATCTCAAAATATTCTTTAATAACAGCCAGTTTTTATTCCTCCCGTGAGTTGTTTTAAAATAACACTTACATACCTGCGATTATATCTGAAAGTATCGGTTTCATTGCTTGAATACTATATTTTTTCACACATCTTTCCCGAGCTTTCATTCCTTGTAAATTAGCCGCTGTCAAATTTTGAAATATCCATTGAATTTTTTCTGAAATTTGAGCGGGAGAACTCGGATCGACTAAATAACCCGTTCCCCCTAAAATTGCTGGAATATCCCCCACTCGCGTAGACAAAACAGGCTTAGCCATTGCCATGCCATCTGTCAGCTTGAGCGGAAACTGAGCCACGGCTGTGAGAGTTTCTCGCTGAGGAACAACGACAACATGAGCCGCCGCTACAACCGACGGCATCGTCTCCACTGGAAACCTTGGCAGTTTAATAATCCAACGCCCCCATTGTTTCACAAGTTTATCATCATAATCATCATAAGGACTCCCGCCGACGATCGCTAATTTTAAATCGGGTTCATTTAACTGTTCGAGGGCCATCAAAACATCCTCAACACCTTTGTGAGGTCGCGGCGCACCGGGGAACATTAAGATTCTATACCCGGACAAGCCGTAACGCTGTCTGCTCAATTCAGGATTGTATTTAGCAGGGTCGAACATTGCAGTATCCTTACCATTAGGCAAATATACACCACCAAAACGCTGTTTTAAAAACTCAGTATCAACGGTGACTGCATCCGCACGGTGAATGAGACTTTCCATCCACTTGAGATAGAGGGGATTATCTGGTTTTCTCAATTGACCATTGTGTTTAAAAATATCTCGATAAAGTTGTTTAAAAGAAGGACGGTATTGCCATTCATCTCCCCCGTACCAGCTCAGTTCCCAGTCGTCTATATCTAAAATTATAAAGTGGCGAGTCGCCAGTTTTTTTAGCAGTGATAACCCAAAGCTTGTAGGTTTAGGTTTGACTGCATAAATAATATCCCCATCTATTTTTTTCCAAAGTTTTTGAGCATCCATTAAAAACCCCGGATAATTTTTACCCGGTATCGCACATACCGGGATGTCTCTGGGAGGAGTAGCGTACAATTCCTTGCCAAACTGAAATCCAACAACTTCTACATCACATTTAAGCTCTATCAAGACTTGAGCTAATAAAAAAGCACGAATTGCACCTCCTCCTGACAAATCGCTCACTACTAATGAAACTTTCACTGAGTATTTTGTTTAAAACATTTGTTTAATTTTCCTGCTTAACCGAGCTTTTGTCAAGGCGATGGGGACTCACGCACTCCCGACCAAAGCAACCAGGTTTTTAACCAGGGGAAAGGGCTGCAACGCGTCTTTTTGTAAAAAAACACAATAATGAACCCAAGACTGTTATTCAAGCCAGCAATAATTCTTCTAGGTAAATTTTCGGATATGTTGAGGCTAATTTTTTTTTGTTTGGGCAAAACTTTGTTGCTTTTGATGCAGTTTGCCAACAAACTTTAATTATTTTAAACGCCAGGGATTGTTAAGTTGATTTGGTAAAAATATTTTAGCAGTGCGATCGACTATTCTAGTAAAGAGCGATCGCGTCACGTTCTTTGCGTACTGAGGGCGGTAAGGATAAGTGCAGTGCATTACTTTAATCGGTTTGTCGATCGTATAAACATCTTTCCACTTATCCAAGTAGTTGTAAACCGGGGACAAAGTTGTCATTTTCGGTTTCACCAATTCAACAGCAGCCGCAAAAGCGCCCTGATCTTTTAACAGTAGCACATTTTGATGCGCCACTACTATCTCGAAATATTTCTTAAAGTTTGTGAACAATTCCTGAGTTTTACTGCTTTTCGTAAAAGCGATAAATCCGCCATTGTATTGAATGCTATTTTCATTTAGCGGCAACCCGACAGACTGCAAAGTTGACAGAATATCCTGCTTGACTCTTAATAAATTTGCCGCTTTAGGAATCGCAGGCTGCACATCTTCTGTTATCAGCAAATCTACTTCATCAAGATAGTCAAAAACTTCATATATTGGCGATAGCAAACAAATATCGCAGTCCAGATAAATAGTTTTCTCAAAAGGAGATTGTTGATACAAAGCCAGCTTAGCTTGTCGCGATGCTAAAACAGGATTTTCGTGTTTCGGTGCGGCCTGCAATCTCACATTTCCGAACACCAAAAGTAAGGGATATAAAAATCGCGGGACTTTATCTATTAAAATAATAATTGGTTCGCGGTGAAATTTCCTGACTGAGGCTAGAAAATGTATGCAGTCTTGAAATGAGTACAATCCAATTAAAATGGTGATAAATCCTCTATCCATATCTTTTCTCTAACGATAGTAAAAATTGAAATTTAATAAGGCAATTAACTGTGTTTTTAATAACCGATAGAGATACTGCCAATGCTCAAACTGCAATTTATCCCCAACTTTATCCCAAAAGGTTCTTACTTGATTTTTTTGCCAGTCCCAATGAGCAAAAGAATGATCCATAATTTGAGCAAGTTCCTGCCACCCGTCATTACGAATATTCCACCCAACTTTAGCAGTTGCTAACCCAATGGGATTACCGTCTTTTGTTTTGACTTTTTGCACTTCAAAAAATCTTCCAATCTTTCCCCATTCTTGAATAAACTGAATTTCTTTTCCATTGTCTCTCGCAATTACGAACAAATTTTCTTGAACAAAACTTACATTTTTTAATGGTAGTTCTAGCTTTTTTGCTAATTTATGAATTGCCTCTTTTCTCCCCGGCAATGATTGATTTGGTGGATGTTCTAGAATGGGAACAAACCCTTTACAAGTAATTCCTGACATCCATTCTCTCTCCGGCACTTTTCCTATGATTCTTGTATCTGCATCCACAAAGATTGTCACTCGGCATAATTCTAAGGCTTTTTTTAGTGCAAATCGTTTATCATTATAACAATAATCTACACCTTCGCGACTTTTTTTAAAGGCGAAAACATTCGTCAAATTCTGAAAGTCATTTGGGTAGTCAGTACAAACAACGAGCATCGTCCCTAGAGAATGAGTTTCTAAGTCTGCTGCTAGTTGTTTTGCTAATTCGCGATACTTTTTCCGAAAAGCTAAGGTGCAAAAACAAAAATCTTTGTGACTGTTTAACATTATTTTAGACTCAATTTTTGCACGGGTTTTATTTGAGTTTATGCTAACTGTGACGCTTTTGATGCCACTGCCAAGCATGGGATATAATATTCTTGATGTCGGGATATTCTGGAGACCAACCCAAGGTTTCGATCGCCTTTTTGCTGCTACCAACCAAAGCAGGAGGGTCGCCCGGACGCCGATCGCACTCAACAGCCTTAATCTCTTTTCCCGTCACTTGGCGAGCCGTTTCTATCACCTCTTTCACCGAAAACCCGCCCCCATTGCCCAAATTAAAGAAATCAGATTTGCCACCATTTAGCAAATATTCTAATCCCAAAATGTGAGCAGATGCCAAATCGTTAACGTGAATGTAATCCCGAATGCAAGTACCGTCAGGAGTATCGTAATCCGTGCCAAAAATCGCGATCGAATCTCGTTTACCCAAAGCCGCGAACAACACCAGTGGGATCAGGTGAGTTTCTGGATTGTGATCCTCTCCTAACAACCCGTTAGGGTCAGCCCCAGCCGCGTTAAAATAGCGGAAACAAACAGACTTGAAATCATACGCAGCGTCAAAATCCGACAAAATCCGTTCTACCATTAACTTAGTAGCACCGTAGGGATTGATCGGATTTTGCGGGTGGTCTTCTGTGAGCGGAATTTTCTGCGGTACACCGTAAGTCGCGCAAGTAGAAGAAAACACAAATTTCTTCACCCCAGCAGCGATCATTGCTTCCAAAAGCGTAATAGTGCCAATGACATTGTTGCGATAATATTTAGCTGGGTCGGTAACAGATTCGCCCACGTAAGCGTAAGCAGAAAAGTGCATTACCGCATCAATCTTGTGCGTAGCAAACAGGTTGTCTAGAAGAGTGCGATCGTTCGTGTCGCCAACTACTAACTCCACCTGCAAAGCCTGATCTACTAAATCTCTGTGACCGTAAACTAAATTATCCAAAATCACCACACCATAACCGGCGTTTTTCAGCGCTAATACCGCGTGAGAGCCAATATATCCAGCTCCGCCCGTCACCAAAATAGTTGGTTTGTCTGCACTCATTTTTTTCTGCCTGTTTTTGTAGCTGGGATTGCCAAGACCCTTGTTAATTTGAGACTTCCACATCTGACGCTTTCACACTCCGCGTGAGCCGGAGAATTAAAGCGAAATATCTAGGCTTTGCTGTGTCCGACGGGACGATCGCACTCCTAAAAAACGCTTTTTACACTCCAGACAGATGCTGACTGTGCAAGTCTTTCTGTTCAATCGATAAACTTGAGGCGACCGATTTGGATATAATCAAATATCCGATTAATCTGATGTCGATCCTCTTCTGAAATTTTATCATCTGACAGGATAGCCGAAGTCAAAACTAAGTGTTCCCTGCGACTGATCTTGCCAGACGCTACAATCCGATCGACTTTTTGAGAAATTGTTAAGTTCGATTTGTTGTGAGATGTTCGCATTTATTCGATCGCTTTTATGCCAAAATAGTTAAAGCCGATTGCAGTTCTTGACTCAAAAATAGTGCGTACCCGACCGCCAATCAATTTGCTCAACAGCAGAAATAACGTATTAGAAAACGTATTAGAAAACGTATCAGAGTTTTACTTCCCAAGATAGATATGCGGACTTAATAAATCTGCAATCAGCCTTCGGATAGCGTTCAGACTAACTTAATTATATAATATTTTTCCGAGAGAGGCACTTTTCTATGCAGGTTTATCGGCTTCCGGTACTGTCCGACAATTACATTTTCTTGCTGCACGACCCCGATCGCCACACAGCAGCCGTCGTCGATCCAGCGCGATCGCAGCCAGTATTAGAGCAACTGCAAGCACTCGGAGCCGAATTAACCGCAATTTTCATTACCCACCACCACAGCGACCACATAGGCGGCAATCAGGAACTGATCGATCGCTTTCCCCAAATTAAAGTTTACGGTGGCGCAGAAGACCGAGGCAGAATACCCGGACAGCAAGTGTTTTTACAAGCGGGCGATCGAGTTTCTTTCGCCAACAGAACCGCCGAAGTCTTCTTCCTACCCGGCCACACAAAAGCTCACATCGCCTACTATTTCCCCCCCAGCAACCCCAGCGAAATCGGCGAATTGTTCTGCGGCGACACCTTATTTGCCGGCGGCTGCGGCAGGCTCAAAGAAGGCACTCCCGCCCAAATGTTAGCCTCTCTGGCGCAACTGCGAAACTTGCCCGATAGTACCAGAGTCTGGTGCGCCCACGAATACACGCTGAACAACCTGCAATTTGCCTTGAGTGTGGATGGCGACAATCCCGATTTACAGCAGCGCTTCGCCGAAGTCAAAGAAGCGCGCAGTCGATCGCAACCTACAATACCATCATCGATCGGCCTCGAAAAAAGCACAAACCCATTTTTGCGCTGGGATTTTCCCAACCTCCAATCAGCCACCAACACCCACGATCCAGTGCAAACCTTCGCTCGATTGCGCGGCATGAAAGACCAATTTTGACCTTAACGTTTTTTTCTCTTCTGGTAACTCTTAAACTTGAGTATCGGTTCTGTCAACCACTGGCCAAATGCTCTGTATTTTATCTTAAAGCTCGACAGCCAATTAAACTTCTTGGGAATTTTTTCCACTTCGTCCTTAAACGGTGTCTGACACAACATATCGAGCCATAATTGATTGGGGGTTGAGCTTTCCCACGGTTTCGGTCTTGACATAAAGTGCATCACTTTACTTGACATATCATCAGTCTTGTGGTTGTTCCAGATTTGGTCTAATTGCTTCCACCTTCCCGCTAAAAATGAATTTAATGCACCCTGATCGTGATCCACCCAAAGGTTTAATCGAGCGTTTTCCATCAACTTTTCGGACAGTTGCTCTTCCTCCCAAAGCTTCATGTTGTAAACTAAAACGCCAGCATTTAAATAAGGGTTTCGATCTTGAGAATTGTTCGGATTTCCCCAGACGTTGGGTGCGGCTGCTATCGGCATTGTTTTAAGATCTAGGTTCCACAGCGGCTCTAAACTTCCCAGAACGATCGTGTCGCTGTCGAGCCAAATCAGCCTTTCTGTTTCCTTGGTATATTTTCGTGGCTCCAATCTAACGTAAGTAAGTTTAGAACCTGACAGGGAAAGAAGTTGGTCGTAACTAGATTGCAATTCTTGCCATTCAATCTGGTATTTGCAGCAATTCTGTAACTGTTCCTTTTGCTTTGGAGCTATGCCGGTAGATACAATGGTAATTTTTACCTGCTCTTGTCCAGATTTACTAACATTCAAATCTATAGACTTAAGAAGTGCTGCCAACCCCAGAATATAGTTGCGATCGCCGGCGATGAATATGTGCATAGGATTAAGTTTGTGAAATTAACAAAGGTAAAAGGCGCGCGGTCAAACTTGACACAAACGTCGGCACGCCAGGAAGCAGGCTGCCCTGTATTGGGTAAATACGCTCGCCCGTTTACCGTTGAGACGAACAGAACCTTGCCTAAATTTACCATCTGGTTTACGCCAAGAAACCGGGTTTTTAAGTAGGTAGGCGCCAATAAAGTTTACCACAATGTAACAGAATGTAAGGCGGGGGTAACAAGAGCGATTGCTTCGTTTCACTCGCTGCAAGAGAGGGCTTATGTATTTTCCAGCTTAATCTACTTATTTATCTGTGTGCAAGTGCCATCTGTTCGCGCGCGAAAACCAGCAACAGCAATGGGTAATATGCAGCAACACGGAAAACTGATGAGACGGACTAACCTGGCATTTGAAACAGCCAGAAAATTCCCCGTCGCCTGTGCTGAATCCCGCAAATGGTTCAGACGTGGGACTCTACGATAAAATAAATTGTCTAGATATCGATATTACCGCAGAACGATCGACATCCATCTTAGGTTTGAAGTGTCACCCTGCTCAAGTCAAAAGTTCCTCTGGTTATTTCCCTATTATTGAGCGCGATTTGCTTTGCCCAAAGTAAAATGATCGTTGTTAGAAACCGATGCAAAACCCACGCAATACTGAACCCCAAGCAAAAATCGACCCCTCTGTTTCAACGGATTCTAACAAAGCGTTCTACCCAGTCGCGCCTTTGCCAACTGATGTAGGGATGGTTCTGCAATTGGCAGATGGTAGCATTCAGGGGTGCAATTCTCACGCCCAGGAGCTGTTGGGGATGACAGCAGAACAGATGCTCTTATGCACTTCAATCAAAACTCGGTGGCAGACTCTGCGTGAAGATGGCTCAGATTTTCCCGGCGAGACACATCCGGCGATGGTGGCGCTGCAAACCGGGCAACCATGTTTAAATGTCATCATGGGCTTTTATCGGCCACAGGGAGAATTGATTTGGTTGACGCTCAATTCTCAACCTTTATTTCAGGGAGATCGATCGACTCCCTATGCCGTAGTAACAACCTTCACTCCTATCGCTCAACCTCAGCCTGAACCAGTCTGTAACGCGCCCGCTGCCCAACTGTCAGACACCCTCGAAAGTATTTCGGACGGGTTCTTTGCTTTGGATCGAGACTGGCGATTTACCTACCTCAATTCGCAAGCGGCGCGGTGGCTGAATCGACCCTCGAAAGATTTGATTGGCAACAGCATTTGGGAAGAGTTTCCCGAATCAGTGGGCAGTTTGTTTGAGATCACATCTTGCACCATTCTCAAGAACGGGCAAGATGCCCGTTCCACAAAAGATGAATTTTCTTCTTGTGGAACAGGCATCTTGCCTGTTCGGGAACAAATTACGGTTAGTTTTGAATTTTTTGATCCGCCACTCAATGCTTGGTATGCGGTACGAGCTTATCCCATCCCATCGGGACTTGCCGTTTATTTTCAAGATGTCACCGAGCAGAACGCGGCTCGGGCTGATTCAATTAAACAAGCACAAACTTCGCAGCAACAACTAGCAGAAATCGAGGCGATTTATGCTAGTGCGCCGATCGGACTTTGCTTCCTCGATACCGAGTTGCGGTTTGTCCGCATCAACGATCAGCTAGCAGAAATAAACGGAGTTCCAGCCGCCACCCACATCGGCAAAACATTGCGCGAAATCTTGCCAGAAATGGCAGATGATTTAGAGCCACTTTACCGACAAGTTATTGAAACTAAAGTTCCACTTCAACAGCTCGAACTTCGCAGGACGAACTCAGCACAGCCGGGAGTCGAACAGGATTGGCTGTTGAGTGTCTATCCACTGAGGGCCGAGGACGATCGCGTCCTGGGAGTGAATGTGACGGTGCTAGAAATTACAGAGCGCAAAGCTACCAAAAAAGAAATTGAACGGCTCAACCAAGAACTAGAGCGACGAGTCAATGAACTGGAATCGATACTTGATGCTGTACCCGTTGGCATTACGATCGCCCACGACCCACAGTGTAAAGTAATTCGGGCTAACCGGTTTGCCCAGTCGATGTTGATAGTGCCGCCGGATACCAATGTTTCTGGAACCGGAGAGCAAGCCGCAGCCCTTCCGTTTAGACGATTCCGCAACGGAGAAGAAATTCCGGGAGAACAACTGCCCATGCAACTGGCCGTGGCTTCCGGCGTCGAAGTGCGAGATATGGAAATTCAAATGGTGCGCGAGGACGGGGTAGCCTTTGATTGGTTGGTGAATGCGGTGCCGTTATTTGACGAACAGGGCGCAGTTCGTGGCTGTGTGGCGGCCTTTATGGATATTAGCGATCGCAAACAAGCTCTTGCTGCTTTGCGCCACTCTGAGGAACGCTATCGCACTTTGTTTGAGTGCCTAGACGAAGGCTTTTGCATCATCGAAATGCTGTTTGACGCCAACGAAAAGCCGATCGATTACCGCTTTTTGGAAGTCAATCCGGCCTTCTTGAAACAAACCGGACTCGAACAAGCTGCGGGTAAAACGGCGCGACAGATGCTTCCTGAACTCGAAGATTATTGGTTTGAGATGTACGGCAAAGTCGCGCTGACGGGGGAGTCCTTGCGCTTCGAGCACGGCTCGGAAGTCATGAACCGCTGGTTCGAGGTTTTGGCGTTCCGCACTCCTGAGCCGCAGAGCCGAAAAGTCGCCATACTTTTCAAAGAAATCAGCGATCGCAAACAATCGGAGAATCTCCTGCGGCAACAGGAAGAGCAACTGCGACTGTTCGTAAAACATTCGCCTGCGGGAGTGGCGATGTTTGACCGCCAGATGCGGTATATGCTGGTGAGCGACCGCTGGCTGGCAAGTTACGGGCTCGGCACTCAAAACATTGTGGGCCGATCGCACTACGACATCTTTCCTAATTTGCCCGATCATTTCAAACAAATCCACCAGCGCTGTCTGGCGGGAGCAGTCGAAACCTGCCCTGAAGAGCAGTTTCCCCGCCCTGATGGCTCTATCGACTGGGTGCGCTGGGAAATTCACCCTTGGCGAACCAACACTAATGAGATTGGCGGCATCATGATTTTTTGCGAAATCATCACCGAGCGCAAAAACGCTGAACTCGCGCTCTCTGGGGCCAACCAACAAGTCAGCAATATTATAGAAAGTATTACCGATGCCTTTATCGCGATCGATTCACAATGGCGCTTTACCTACGTTAATGCCACAGCAGAAAAACTGCTTTCTCGATCGAGAAACGACTTGTTAGGTCGATCGATCTGGGAGGTATTCCCCGCCGAAAAAGAATCCTATTCAAGGGCATATCAAGAATTTCATCGAGTCGTTAACGAGCAAGTTTCTGTCAAATTTGAAGAGTTCTCGCCCTCGCTCCAAATGTATATAGAAGTGAGCGCCTATCCTGCGGCCGAAGGACTTACGGCTTATTGGAGCGATATTAGCGATCGCAAACGCACTGAAGAAGAACTGCGGCAAAAAAATGCGATTTTGAATGTAATTAACGAGTCAGCACCCACGCCAATTTTTGTAAAAGATCGAGAAGGACGGATTATTTATGCCAATCCAGCCACGCTGGACGTACTGGGCAAACCTGCTGCTGAAGTAATTGGCCGGCGCGATCGGGATTTCTACCCAATAGCAGAACTTGGAGCCACAGTCACGGGAAACGATCGGCGCATTATGGAATCTGGAGAAACAGAAGTCGTCGAAGAATCTCCCGATGGCATTCGGACATTTGTGTCAATGAAAGCTCCCTACCGCAATGAGGCGGGAGAAGTCATCGGCTTGATTGGCATCTCCAGCGACATCACAAATCGCAAACGAGCAGAAGTCGCTATGCAAGAACAAACTAAGTTACTGCAAGTAATTATTGACAGCATTGGTGATGGCTTGATTTTGGCCAACCAACAAGGGGAGTTTGTGTTGTTTAACCGAGCCGCCGTAGGAATATTCGGTCAGCTATCGAATGAAAAATCTTGTGAGGAATGGTCGAGAACTTACGGGCTATTTTTGCCAGACAAAAACACTCTCTTCCCCGACGCTGAACTACCTCTAGCCAGAGCAATCAAAGGTGAATATGTCAATGATGTAGAGGTATTTGTCCGCCGCGATGATTCCGCAGAACGCTGGATCAGTATCAGCGGTTATCCAGTAGTTGATGCTAGCAGCGACATCAAAGGCGGAGTGATTGTCTGTCGGGATATCACTGAACGCAAACAAGCAGAAGCCGCGTTGCAAGAAAGCGAAGAACGATTCCGCAATATGGCTAACAACACTCCCTTTATGGTATGGGTAACAAACTCCACAGGCTACTGTAGTTTCCTGAGCCAAACCTGGTATGACTTTACAGGTCAAACTGAGGAAACAGGTTTGGGATTGGGTTGGGTAAACGCGCTGCATCCAGAAGACCGAGAACAGGCCAAGAACGCATTTTTGACAGCCAACGAACGCCAGGAATCTTTCCGCGTGGAATACCGCATCAGACGTAAGGATGGCGGATATTCTTGGGCGATCGATGCGGCTGCTCCCAGATTTTCCAAAAGCGGACAATTTGAGGGTTATATCGGCTCTGTGATCGACATTACAGAGCGCAAACAAGTGGAAACCGAGCGCGATATGGTTCTGCAATTAGAACAAACTGCCCGCGCGGAAGCCGAGCGAGCTAACCGCATTAAAGACGAGTTTCTGGCGGTGCTTTCTCACGAGTTGCGATCGCCCCTGAATCCGATTTTAGGCTGGTCGCAACTGCTAGTCGGCGGCAAGCTGAAGCCGACTCAAACTGCCAAAGCCTTTGAGACGATCGAGCGCAACGCCAGACTGCAATCTCAATTAATCGAAGACTTGCTTGACGTGTCTCGGATTCTGCAAGGAAAACTCAGATTGAATGTTGCTCCGGTGAATCTGGCAACCATTATTCCGTCTGCTGTGGAAACGGTGCAATTAGCAGCCGAAGCTAAAAAAATTCAAATCCAAACAATCTTAAATCGCGATGTGGGGAAAGTTGTAGGCGATACAAGTCGCTTGCAGCAAATTGTGTGGAATTTGTTATCAAACGCGGTAAAATTCACTCCCGAAGGCGGTAGAGTTGAAGTTAGATTAGCGCAAATCGAACACCAAGCTCAAATTCAAGTCACAGACACTGGTAAAGGTATTATTCCCGATTTCTTGCCTTATGTTTTCGACCATTTCCGGCAAGAAGATGGCGCTACAACTCGCAAATTTGGCGGCTTGGGACTGGGATTGGCGATCGTTCGCCAACTGATCGAACTTCACGGCGGAACGGTGTTTGCAGAAAGCGCAGGAGTTGGTCAAGGAGCGACGTTTACGGTGAGATTACCGCTATTAAATGATGATTCTAGAAGGCAGGAGGAGGAAGCTGTCAATGGGGCTGCTAGTCCCGATCTCTCATCCTTGCCACTAGCTGGATTGAGAATTTTGGTGGTAGATGATGAACTCGACTCGCGAGATTTTGTCGCTTTTGTGCTTGAGGAAGCGGGTGCAGAGGTGATTTCCCTGTCATCTGCTGCTGAGGCGCTACAGTCGATCGAACAAACTGCACCGGATTTGCTCGTCAGCGACATTGGAATGCCCGATATGGACGGGTATATGTTGATAAATCGCATCCGCACTCAGCTTGCGCCTGAGTATCGGCAGTTGTTGGCGATCGCCTTAACTGCCTATGCTGGAGAAGCCAACGAGCGCCAAATTTTGCAAGCCGGATTTGACAAACATTTAGCCAAGCCGATCAATCCGACCCAGTTAGTTGCTACTGTAGCGCGATCGATCATTACCTACGGGGCGCAGTAGGGACGCGGCAATGCCCTTCTTCGTGTCAACTTAAGCTTTTAGTCGCTCAGTCTTCTCGTCCACCCGTCAGTCCGCCAGGGGTTGAAACCCCGTCTAATAGCTAAAGTCCTCTGAAGAGGAATGAAGAACTCATTAGTCCTCTTCAGAGGACTTTAGCTTTGAGACAGGGACTTCAGTCCCTGGCGGACTGGCGGGTGGGTGGGAGGAGTGGCGGACTGATAGCTTAAGTTGACACTAATTAGCTGGTGGGCTGTCCGTACCTACTTTTCTCTCTTCCTTCTTCCTTCTTCCTTCTTCCTTGCGATCGCCCCTCAAACTTCGCTATTATAAAAAGTTGCAGTTAAAACCCCACAACCCACGATCATGGCCAAGCGCGTTCAATTAGTTTTAAATAAAGATGTCAGCAAACTCGGCAAAGCTGGCGACGTAGTAGAAGTAGCCCCAGGCTACGCCCGCAACTACCTAGTACCCCAAGGCATGGGATTTAAAGCCACTCCAGGCATTCTCAAGCAAGCAGAGCGCCGCCGTGAAGAAGAAAGACTACGCCAGCTAGAGCTCAAGCAGCAAGCTGAAGTCCGCAAAACCGCCCTCGAATCGGCTGGGCCTTTCATCATTTCCAAGCAAGTTGGCGAAGCTGACGCGATTTTTGGTACTGTTACCAACCAAGAAGTAGCAGAACTAATTTTCAACTCTACCAGTCAAGAAGTCGATCGGCGCGGCATCACCCTACCCGAAATTCGCCAAACTGGTACATACAAAGCTGAAATCAAACTTCACGCCGAAGTTACTGCCGAAGTTGATATTCAAGTTGTTCCAATGTAATTAAGAGTTATCAGTCATTAGTTGTTAGTCATTAGTCATTAGTCATTAGTCATTAGTCATTAGTCATTAGCTAAGAACAGAGTACCGCTAACTAATATTATGTCCGGTCGATTACCCCTAATACGGTAGGGGCAGGTTCACGACAAATATCTGCCAATAATTGACAATCTCAAAAACCCGCCCTTTTAATCGCTCGATCGGACATGATATAAGAAGTGAGTAACGCTAACTAAGGACTGAGGACTGCTAACTTGCAGATTTAAAACTGAGGACTAATCACTGGCAACTAATAGCTATAGGATTTACCCAAAAAATGGTTAAATGCGCTATAAATAGGAATAAGGTGCGCCCTGAAGCACCCTACAGATAGAGTTGGTGCGTAAGTCCTAAACTAATGACTAATAACTAATGACTAACAACTAATGACTGAGGACTATTGACTAATGAGCGATTTGATGCCGACAAATATAGAGGCAGAAGAAGCTATTTTGGGGGGGATTTTAATTGACCCCGAAGCTATTTCCCGAATTGCCGAACTTCTGCGGCCGGAGTTTTTTGCCATCACCGCTCATCAAGTCATTTATCGATCGGCATTAGGGCTATTTTTACAGGGTCAACCTACCGATTTAATGACGGTAACAACTTCGCTAACCGACCGCAACCAGTTAGAGCAAGTAGGAGGACTAACTAAATTAGCACAATTAGTCGATCGCACAGTTTCCGCAGTCAACATCGACCAATATGCAGTTTTAGTTGAAGACAAATATCAGCGTCGCAAATTAATCGAAGCTGGCAACAACATAGTACAATTAGGTTACGAAACGGCAACACCACTAGAAACAGTCTTAGACCGCGCCGAACAAGAAATTTTCAGCATAACTCAAGAACGCCCGCAACAGGATTTAGTGTCGATCGGCGAAACGCTAAACCAAACATTTCAAGACCTAGAAAATCGCAATGAAGGCCTGACACTTCCCGGTATTCCCTGCGGTTTCTATGACTTAGATGCCATGACAGGAGGTTTTCAGCGATCGGATTTAATCATCGTTGCGGCTAGGCCGGCGATGGGCAAAACCGCCTTTTGTACCAACATCGCCCACCACATCGCCGCCGGACAGCAGAAATTGCCGGTTGCCGTTTTCAGCTTAGAAATGTCGAAAGAACAGCTAGTGCAGCGCATCCTGTCCAGCGAAGCCAAAATAGAAAGTAACCGATTGCGATCGGGTAGAATCAGTCAAAACGAATGGGAACCCATCAGTACAGCCATTGGCAATTTATCAGAACTACCGCTGTTTATTGACGATACTCCCAATATTACCGTCACAGAAATCCGATCGAAAGTCCGCCGCCTCCAAGCAGAACAAGGCGGAACCCTAGGATTAGTCTTGCTAGATTACCTCCAATTAATGGAAGGTACCAGCGACAACCGCGTGCAAGAACTATCTCGAATTACCAGAAGTCTTAAAGGTTTAGCCCGCGAACTCAACGTGCCGATTATTGCCTTATCTCAGTTGAGTCGGGGTGTGGAAGCGAGGACAAACAAGCGGCCCATGATGTCTGATTTACGCGAAAGTGGCTGTCTCGGTGGCGATAGTTTAGTTACCATGGCGGATAGTGGATTAGAAGTCCCGATTCGTGATTTAGTCGGCAAATCTGGCTTTGCTGTTTGGGGATTAAATTCAGATACCCTGAAACAGGAAAAAGCGATGGTGACTAATGCTTTTTGTACTGGAGTCAAGCCCGTCTGGGAGATGACGACTTGCTTGGGAAATTCGATTACAGCAACAGGCAATCATAAGTTCTTTACATCAGATGGTTGGAAGCGGTTAGATGAATTAAAAATAGGCGATCGAATTGCTACACCTCGCTCAATTCCTTGTACTGAAGTGCAGACGATGGGTAATGCTGAATTAGCTTTACTAGGACATTTAATTGGTGATGGTTGTACTTTACCCCGACATACCATTCAGTACACGACGCGAGAATTAGATTTAGCTGAATTAGTTGCACATTTGGCTAGAGAAGTATTTGGTGATCAAATTAATCCCCGCATTAAACGCGAACGCGATTGGTATCAAGTTTATCTCTCCGCTAGTTATCGTCTCGCTCCCAATATTAAAAATCAGATTACTAAATGGCTCGAACAATTAGAAATATTTGGTTTACGTTCCCATGAAAAATTTATTCCCAGTTTAGTATTTACCCAACCGCAAGAATCGATCGCTCTTTTCCTTCGACACCTATGGGCAACTGATGGTTGTATCAAACCGACTAAAGGGAAGAAATGTCTTTATCCAGCTATTTATTATGCTTCTAGTAGCGAGAAGTTAGCCAGAGGAGTCCGTTCTCTGTTGCTTAGACTGAACATCAATGCGGCTGTCAGAGTTATTTCTCAAGGTAAAAAAGGGCGCGCACAATATCAAGTTTGGTTAGGAGGGAAATCAGACATAGAAATATTTGCGAATGTAATTGGTGCAGTTGGTAATTATAAAAAATCTAGTTTGGAAGAGGTAAAAATATATTTAAATAATGCTGATAGTGGGAAGACTAATCGGGATTTAATTCCGAATGAACTTTGGCGAACTCAAGTCAATCTTGCCCAAAAGCGCCTTGGTTTAACCGTCAAACAGATGCAAGATTGCTTAGGTATGCGTTATTCAGCCACAACGGATTACAAATGTGATATTGGTCGAGAACGCGCATATCAGTTGGGGAATATTTTGGATGCCGAAGAGATATTCAAGCTAGCTGTTAGCGATATCTATTGGGATAAGGTGAAAGAAATCAATTTTTGTGGCGAAGAAATGGTTTACGATATGACAGTAGAAAATATTGAAAGCTTTGCCACACAAGGTTTGTATGCCCATAATTCCATAGAGCAAGACGCAGATTTAGTAATTATGCTCTACCGCGATGAATATTACAACCCTGACTCGCCCGATCGCGGAATTGCAGAAGTAATTATTACCAAACACAGAAACGGCCCCACAGGAATCATTAAACTATTATTTGACGCCCAATATACCTGCTTCCGCAATCTGGCATCTCCGAAGCGATCGTAAATCAACCAGAACATACACAGAAACCCGGTTTCTTAAAAAAAACCGGGTTTCTAAATACCGTAAAAGTTTTACGTTGAATGAGATTGAGCTACCTAGCCACCGATTCTCAACAATTCCACATCAAAAATCAGCGTAGCATTAGGAGGAATCACCCCGCCCGCACCGCGAGCGCCGTAACCGAGTTCAGGGGGAATAATCAATTGGCGGCGGTCTCCAACTTTCATCGTACCGACACCTTCATCCCAACCCTTAATTACTTGACCCACGCCAATTTTGAACTGAAAAGGAGAATTGCGATCGCGCGAACTGTCAAACTTCGTGCCATCCTCCAAAGTTCCCGTGTAGTGTACGACAACAGTCTGCCCGGTTTTTGGAGTCGCCCCCTTACCCTCTTTCAATTCAACATATTTCAGACCTGAATCTGTGGTGACAGTTTTCTCAGTATTAACAGTTTTCTCAGTATTATCAGTCATGTCATTGCCAGCGATAGTAGCTGGTACCTCTGGTAAAGTAGCATCAGCTACTAGCAAGCTATTTTCATTCAAAGACTGCGCTGACAACTTCTCAATAGCTGTCTCGGGTAAAAGATTGTTCAATTCGGCTGCAACTGCTTGGGACCCAGAACCGCCCATTTGAGCGACTATCAAAAACAAAAAGCAAACCAGCATTACTCCCAAGCTGACTAGAACTCCTCGCAAAATTAATCCTCCTGATACTTTAAATCGCGATCTCTCAGATATCTAAGACATCTAGTACAACAAAAACTACCAAATTTTATCTGAACTTTTCCACCAAACAAGGGCAGGTTCCAGATAATTTTAAAGGCCAAAGTATGAAGTCAGAATGTTTGTAATTCTACATAAGTGGCTTCTACATAAGTGCCTTTTTGAGCCTTCTGCCTTCGGGTGACAATCTTATCACAAGATAGCAGGCAACCGTCGGGCCCGATCGAACTCAGCGCCAGTTACGGTTTTCTAAATCCCGCATCTGACGTTCCAAACGATCGAGCCTTCCCCGCAACTCATCCATTTCCGACTGTCGGGGAACTCCCATATCTTGCAGCATATTCCGTAGTTGCCGCTGCAACTGCGTCTCCCAATTGCCCTGTTCAGACTTGATGTGCTCGGTCATGTCATCGACAAAGGTTTTGGCTTGCTCAGGATTGATTTTGCCATCTTTGACCCATTGCTCGCTGACTTCCTGCAATTTCTCTGCCACCAGAGAGGTAGTACCAATGCCCAGCATTACCAGTTGTTTGAGTAAGTTGCTATTGTTATCCATAGATTTTTCCTAATGTTTGCCCTTTCATACCCGATCGGCTCAGGTCGCCTGCAGTCGCTGCGAAACCATCTGTAAACGTGAACGAACCTGACGGTCAACTGAGTACAGTTAGACCGCAGGCTTCTTTTTCCTTTTGTTCAAAGGCTTTTTTGAGTGACGGAGTTCCCCCGCCACTTTCGTAACTTAGACCAATTCTCTTTATAAGCTTAGCTG